>NZ_JBFUIC010000010.1:0-57355 GCF_056402075.1 Pseudomonas sp. P4_C3 | reverse complement strand
CAGGTGAACGGGCCGCGCAGACCACGCACTTCAGGGAAGGCGTTCTCTTCAGGGCAGAACACATTGTCCATGACGATTTCGCCAGTAATCGACGCACGCAGGCCGACTTTGCCATGGATAACTGGTGCACTCAGGCCCTCCCAGCCCTTCTCCAGGACAAAGCCGCGAATCTGCCCTTCATCGTCCTTGGCCCAGACCACGAAGACATCGGCAATCGGGCTGTTGGTGATCCACATCTTGCTGCCGGTCAGGCGATAGCCGCCGTCGACTTTTCTCGCGCGGGTGATCATCGAGCCCGGGTCAGAGCCATGGTTAGGCTCGGTCAGACCGAAGCAGCCGATGTAATGACCGCTGGCCAGTTTCGGCAGGTACTTTTGCTTGGTGGCTTCGTTGCCGAACTCATTGATCGGTACCATCACCAGGGATGACTGCACGCTCATCATCGAGCGGTAACCTGAGTCCACCCGCTCGACCTCGCGGGCGATCAAGCCGTAGCACACATAGTTCAGGCCACTGCCACCGTAGGTTTCGGGAATGGTCGCGCCGAGTAGACCGGTCTCGCCCATCTCGCGGAAGATCGCCGGGTCCGTCTGCTCGTGACGAAAAGCCTCCAGCACCCGTGGCGCCAGCTTGTCGGCGGCGAACTGCTGGGCGCTGTCGCGGACCATGCGCTCTTCTTCGCTCAGTTGCTGATCCAGCAGCAGCGGGTCGATCCAGTTGAAGCTTGCCTTGTTGCCCATGGGAATTTCTCCGGGTTGGTTCTTGTTATGTTGTCAGTCGAGGCGCTCGATCACGCAGGCGATACCCTGCCCCAGGCCAATACACAGGCTGACCAGGGCGAAGCGACCTTTACTACGTTCCAGCTGACGCACCGCGCTGTAAGCCAGGCGAGCACCGGAGGCACCGAGCGGATGACCAATGGCAATGGCGCCACCATTGGGGTTCAAGCGTGGATCATCGAAGGCCAGGCCAAGTTGCTTGGCACAGCCGAGTACTTGCGAGGCAAACGCCTCGTTGATTTCGATCAGGTCCATGTCCGCCAGGCTCAAGCCTGCTCGCTGCAAGGCCTTGGTGCAGGCAGGCACCGGACCGAGGCCCATCAGGCGCGGCTCGACACCCGCTACCGCGCCGGCCAGGATGCGCGCGCGAGGCCTGAAACCGGCCTTCTCGCCAATGGCACGCGAGCCAATCAGCAGCGCAGCCGCGCCATCGTTGATGCCCGAGGCGTTGCCTGGGGTGACAACGCCGCCGTCAAACAGTGGTTGCAGGCCCGACAGTGCCTCGAAGTTACTTTGCGGACGCGGATGCTCGTCACGGTCGACGATCTTCGGTGGCTGCTTGCGCCCTTGCGCTACCTCGATCGGCAGGATTTCACCAGCCTGGAATCCATCCCGCACTGCTGCGTCGAACAGTGCCTGACTGCGAGCGGCATAGATGTCGGCTTCTTCGCGAGTGATGCCCAGTTCATGAGCGACGTTGTCCGCTGTTTTCGGCATCGAATCGGCACCGAACCCGGACTCTACCTTCGGGTTGGGAAAGCGTGCGCCGAGGGTGCTGTCGTACACCTGAAAGTCGCGCGACCAGGCGCTTTGCGCCTTGGCCACCACGAACGGCGCACGACTCATGCTCTCAACGCCACCCGCAATAAACAGCTCGCCTTCGCCGGTACGTACGGCGCGAGCAGCATCCAGCACGGCGGCCAGGCCGGAGCCGCAGAGACGATTGACAGTCAAACCGCCAACGGCCGTCGGCAGCCCGGACAGCAGCGCAACATGACGCGCCAGGTTGCGCCCGTCCTCACCTGCCTGACTGCTGCAGCCGGCGATCAGGTCTTCATAGTCCTGCGCCTCGAACGGGTTACGCGCCACCAGGGCACGCACCACACCGGCCAGCAGGTCATCGGGGCGCACACCGGCCAGGGCACCGGCATGGCGACCGAACGGCGAACGCAGACCATCGTAGATATAGGCTGTCATGCTCAATCCTCGGCAGTGGTCAGGGGCAGGCCGAGCTGGACCCGGCGCCGCAGCCAGGGGCTGATCCGATAGCGCGGCTCCTGATACAGCTCATGCAATTGGTGCAGGATCTGCTGGATCTGCAATGCACCGTAGTGATCACCAAAAGCCAACGGACCATGGGGGTAACCGAGGGCTAACTGCACCGCACGGTCCAGAGTGGCCGGCTCGGCGATACGACGCTGGGCAATCTCGCAGCCCAGATTGACGATCCCAGCGAGCACACGCTGGGCGATGAAGCCCGGCGAGTCATTGATGACTTCCACCGGCACACCATCGGCGCCCAAGGCCTGGCGTGCTTGCGCCAGCACCTGTGCATCGAGCGCCGGTTGGCGCATCAGTACGCGACGCGTGTCAAAGCCGACGAAGGTTTCCAACGCCAGGCTGCGTCGCGGCGCAAGTCGCTTACGGGCGATCACGCTGCTGGCATCCTCGCCCAGCGGCGTCACCAGGCAGATGGCGGTCGCACTGGGTTGATCGCCCTGCTCCAGCACCACGCCGGCAACGGACAGCACCGCGGCGATCCGCTCGCGGATGGCCGAGTTGCCGCAGTCCAACCAGAACGGCTGGGTGATGGCCACCTGCGGCAGCGCCTGCTGCGCTTCCTCGACCACGCTACCGTCCTGGTAGCGATAGAAACCCTGCCCTGTTTTGCGCCCCAGTAAGCCACTGGCCAGACGGGGGGGCACCATCGCCGACGGGGTGTAGCGCGGGTCCTGATAAAACTGCGTGTGTATCGACTCCATCACCGCATGGGAGATGTCGAGGCCTACCAGGTCGAACAACTCGAACGGCCCCATGCGAAAGCCGAGGCTGTCCTTGAGGATGCGATCGATTTGCGCCGGGGTGGCGATCCCTTCGCCCAGGATACGCAACGCCTCCGGACCGAAGGCCCGCCCGGCGTGATTGACCAGGAAGCCTGGTGAGTCGGGGGTCGTCGCGGCAAAATGACCGGCACGCCCGGCCAACGTCGCCAGGCGCTCGACCACCTTCGGGTCGGTCAGCTCGCCGCGCACCACTTCGACGATTCTCATCAGTGGCACCGGGTTGAAAAAATGAAACCCGGCCACCCGCTCAGGATGTCGGCAGGCACTGGCAATCAGGCTCACCGACAAGGAGGAGGTGTTGGTCGCCAGCACCGCGTCGACCCTGACCACTTGCTCCAACGCACGGAACAACCCCTGCTTGGCCTCGAGGTTCTCAACGATCGCCTCGATCAATAAATCACAATCGGCAAGAGCCTCAAGGCTATTGGCCGCGCGCATGCAAGACAGTGCGCTGGCCAGCGCTTCACTGCTCAACTTGCCCTTGGCTGCGGAACGCTCAAGCAACTCCCGATTGGCTTTTAGCGCCTCCTCCGTCGCTTCGCTGCGGCTGTCATACAGCAACACCGGAACGCCTGCGGTGGCGAACAACTGAGCGATCCCCCGGCCCATCGCGCCGCTGCCGATTACACCGATTTGTTTGAACGTATCCACAAGCACCTCCTCAGATCGCCCGCTCCAGTTCCGGCACGGCGTCGAACAGATCCGCCACCAGGCCGTAGTCGGCCACTTGGAAGATCGGCGCCTCTTCGTCCTTGTTGATCGCAACGATCACTTTAGAATCCTTCATGCCGGCCAGATGCTGGATGGCGCCGGAGATGCCCACCGCGATGTACAGCTGCGGCGCGACGATCTTGCCGGTCTGGCCGACCTGCATGTCGTTCGGCACAAAACCGGCATCGACGGCAGCACGCGACGCCCCCACGCCCGCGCCGAGCTTGTCGGCCAGCGCATAGAGGTGTTTGAAATTGTCGCCGTTCTGCATGCCACGGCCACCCGAAACGACGATCTTCGCAGTGGTCAGCTCCGGGCGATCGGACTTGGCCAGCTCTTCACTGACGAAAGCCGACTGACTGCTGTCGATGACTATGGCGAGAGCTTCGATGACGGCTTTGCCACCTTCGGCGGCAGAGGCGTCAAACCCGGTACCGCGCACGGTGATCACCGTTACGGCGGCAGACGACTGCACCGTCGCGATGGCGTTGCCCGCATAGATCGGGCGTTTGAAGGTATCGGCGCTTTCGACCGCAATAATCTCCGAGATCTGGTCGACATCCAGTTGCGCAGCAACCCGCGGCAGGATGTTCTTACCATTACTGGTCGCGGCAGCCAGGATGTGGCTGTAACTATCAGCCCCGGCTTCTTGAACAAGCGCGACTATCAAAGGCGCGACGTTTTCCGGCAACTGGTGAGCGTAGGCAGCGTTATCGGCCAGCAGCACTTTAGCCACGCCAGCGACTTTCGCCGCCGCTTCAGCCACGACGCCAGCGCCCTGACCTGCGACCAGCACATGAATGTCGCCACCGATCTGCTGCGCTGCGGTCACGGTATTGAGGGTAGCGGCCGCCAGTGCTGCGTTGGTGTGTTCAGCGATAACCAGGATAGCCATTCAGATCACCTTCGCTTCGTTCTTGAGTTTTTCGACCAGTTCGGCCACCGACTTGACCTTGATCCCGGCACTACGCGCGGCCGGTGCCTCGACTTTCAGGGTCAGCACGGTGCAGGCGCAGCTGATGCCCAGGGCGCTCGGCGTGAGCACCTCCAGCGGCTTCTTCTTGGCCTTCATGATGTTGGGTAGCGATGCGTAGCGCGGCTCGTTCAAACGCAGGTCGGTGGTGACGATGGCCGGCAGTTTCAGGGCGACCGTCTGTGCGCCGCCGTCTATTTCGCGGGTCACCGCAACGCTGTCGCCGCTGATGGCGACTTTTGAGGCGAACGTGCCCTGACCGTAACCGCTCAATGCAGCGAGCATCTGGCCGGTCTGGTTGTTGTCGCTGTCGATGGACTGTTTGCCAAGGATCACCAACTGCGGCTGCTCCTTGTCGACAACGGCCTTCAACAGTTTGGCAACGGTCAGGGAGCCCAGGTCTTCGCCGGCATCGACCAGGATGGCACGGTCGGCACCCAGTGCCAGGGCCGTGCGCAGCTGCTCCTGTGCCGCACTGCTACCAATGCTGATGACCACAACCTCAGTGGCAATGCCTTGTTCTTTAAGGCGCACCGCTTCTTCCACGGCAATTTCGCAGAAGGGGTTCATCGCCATCTTGACGTTAGCAAGGTCAACGCCGGAGCTGTCCACCTTGACGCGGACCTTGACGTTGAAATCAACCACACGCTTTACCGCAACCAGTACTTTCATAGTGTGTTCCCGTGTTAGTGCAGTGATGGATCAGGCGCTGTGCAGTAGCTCGGCGTAGGCCTGCAAATGATGATCGTCATCGCCCAATTGGTGACCCAGCATCACCAACCTCTTGGCGTGATGGGCCAAGTTGTATTCCCAGGTCATTCCGATACCGCCGTRCAACTGGATCGCTTGCTCGGCGATCAGGCGTGCGGCGCGGACCACCACGAATTTGGCAGCGGCCAGTTGCCGGCTGCGTTCATCGCTATCGGCCTGGTCGGCCACGCAGGCAGCAAGGATCGCCATCGAGGTGGCCATTTCCAGCTCGCCGCGCATGTCGGCCATGCGGTGCTGCAACACCTGGAATTTGCCGATTGGCGCACCGAACTGCTTGCGCGTCTTGAGGTATTCGAGGGTCAGGCGAAAAGCTTCCTGCATGCCACCGACGGCCTCGGCGCACTGCCCGGCAATGGCGCGGCCCTGCTGATAACGCAAGGCCGGCAAGACCTCGCCGACGTTACCGAGCAAAGCGCCCCTGCCCACAAAGACATCATCCAGGATCAAGTCGCTGGCACGCGGGCCATCGATGCAGGGGTAATCGTGACGCTGCAACCCATAAGCTTGCGCCTCGACCAGAAACACGCTGATGCCGTGTTCGCAACATGCATCACCGCTAGTGCGCGCCGACACCAGGATCAACCCCGCATTGGCAGCACCCACCACGCAGATCTTGCGCCCGGACAGACACCAGCCACCCTCGACCGGGCGCGCCTGGGTGTGCACATCGTGCAGTTGGTAGTGGCTTTGCAGTTCTTCCAGCGCCACGGCCAGTTGCAAAGAACCTTCGGCCACTTGCGGCAGCAGGTCCGCCTGCTGGCTGGCATCGCCCAGTTGCTGTAGCAGACCGGCCGCGTGAATCTGCGATTGCAGGAACGGCTCCAGGCATAGGTTGCGACCGAGCTCGGTCATGATCAGCATGTTGTCCACGCCGCTGCCACCGAAGCCGCCATGTTCCTGGGCAATCGGCACCGAACAAAGGCCCAGTTCAGCCATCTGGCTCCAGAATGCCGGGCTCATGCCGGCTTCGCTGTGGTAGTAGCCTTCGCGGGCTTCGAAGCTGTAGTGATCGCGGGCCAGTCGGGCCACGGTGTCCTGCAGCATCTGCTGCTCGGAGCTGAGTGTGAAGTCCATTGCGTACCTCCTTAAAGCTCAAGAATCATCTTGGCGATGATGTTCTTTTGAATTTCATTGGAGCCGCCGTAGATAGACAGCTTGCGCAGGTTGAAATACTGACTGGCGGGGGCCGCGCTGTAATCGCTGTGCAGCGGGGTGCCTGTGAAGTCGTCGTGCAGTTCCGTCTCGACAAAAGGCAACGCCTTGACGCCAAGCGCTTTACGCAGCAAGTGGCTGATGGCCTGGCGAATTTCCGAACCCTTGATCTTCAGGATCGAGCTTTCGGCACCGGGCACACCGCCGGCCTGGGCTGCGGCGAGGATGCGCAAGGTGCTCATCTCGATCGCCAGCAGCTGAATCTCCACCTCGGCGACCTGCAAGCGAAACTGCGGGTCCTCCAGCAACGGCCGACCATTGCGCAGTTCCTGCAGGGCGACCTGCTTGAGATGCGCCAGTGCGGCTTTGGACTGGCCGATGCCGGCCTGCCCGGTGCGCTCGTGGGTCAGCAGGTACTTGGCACAGGTCCAGCCCTGATTTTCCTCACCTACAAGGTTTTCCACCGGCACGCGCACGGTGTCGAAGAACACTTCGTTGACTTCGTGCTCGCCTTCAAGGGTGATGATCGGGCGCACGCTGATGCCGGGCGTGGTCATGTCGATCAGCAGGAAGGAAATGCCCCGCTGCTGCTGGGCTTCACTGTCAGTGCGCACCAGGCAGAAAATCATGTTGGCGTGCTGACCCAGGGTGGTCCAGGTTTTCTGGCCGTTGACCACATAGTGGTCGCCCTCACGCACAGCGCGGGTCTTGAGGCTGGCCAGGTCCGAGCCTGCGCCCGGTTCGGAATAGCCCTGGCACCACCAGTCTTCGCCCGACAGAATCCTCGGCAAGTAATGCGCCTGCTGCGCCGGGCTGCCGAATTTCATGATCACCGGTGCAACCATGTTGACGCCGAAGGAGATCAGGCGCGGCGCACCGAAGGCTGCGCACTCCTCCTCGAAAATGTGTTTTTGCACCACGCCCCAACCGGTGCCACCAAAGGCCACCGGCCAATTGGCCGCGTACCAGCCGCGGCGGGCGAGGATGCGCTGCCAGCGTTGGTGGTCGTCCTTGCTCAAACGCTTGCCCAAGCGAACTTTGCTGGCGATGTCTGCTGGCAGCGCGTCACGAAGAAAGGCTCGCACCTCAGCGCGGAACTCAACCTCGGCAGGTGTGTAGTGGATGTCCATGCAAAGTCCTCTATCGATGGTCAGGCCAACCCCAGGCTGGCCTCGGGTTCAGCCTTGGCGTTTCTTGGCCGCCTGGCGCCGGGCAAAGAAGTCTTCGATCAGAGCCGCGCGCTGGGGCGATGCCATGCATTCGAGAAACAGTGCGCGCTCGCGCTGCAAGCCTTCGATCAATGGCATTTGGATCGCTGCTTCGACTGCAGCAAGGCAGCGCGGCGTCGAGAAAGAATCAGGTTGGGTTCGGCAGATTTCGCTGCGCCGGGCCGCAATCAATGCGCTCGCCTCGGCAGGCGCCGTTGGCACCGTCATCTGGCCGACGCGCCGCACGGAAACCCGCTCGACCAACAGTTGCCGCGCATGCTGGAGGCCTGCGACCAGAGGCTCATCATCGAACAGTGCGTCTACAAGACCGAGCCACAGTGCCTGAGTTGCCTCGATCGGCTCACCGGTGATGATTATGTCGAGTGCATTTTCCACACCGACCAAACGCGGCAGGCGTTGGCTGCCGCCACCACCGGGCAACAGGCCCAGACGGGTTTCCGGCAGGCCGAGTCGGGAGGAGCTGTGAGCGATGCGGTAGTGACAGCCCAGCGCGATTTCCAGCCCCCCGCCCAGCACCGATCCGTGCAACACCGCCAGCGAAGGCTTGTTGCCGTTCTCTATGGCCATGGTCAGCGTTTGCAGGATTGGCGCCTGGGCAGGCTGGCCGAACTCGCGAATATCGGCGCCGGCAATAAAGGTCTTCCCGGCGCAATAGAGCATGATCAATTCGACCTGCTCGTCCCGTTCGGCTGCAATAAAAGCTTCCAGCAGCCCGGCGCGCACGGCATGGCCTAGGGCATTGACCGGTGGGTTGTCGACCCGGATCAAGGCCACGCCTTCCTCGCGGGTCATTTGCACGACTGAAGTCATTGGACTGTTCCTCTTGCTCTTCTTGTTTTTATGTTGCTTGCCAAGCGATCGCGCTTATCAGCGATGAGTCCACACCGGCTGGCGCTTCTGGGCGAAGGCCTGCATGCCCTCCTTCTGGTCTTGACTGGCGAAACTGGCGTGCATCAAACGGCGCTCGAACTGCACACCCTCGGCCAAGGTGGTTTCAAAGGCACGGTTAACCGCTTCTTTATTGAGTTTCACCGCAATGGCCGGATGAGCGGCAATTTGCGAGGCCACGACCAGGGCTTCAGCCAGCAGGTCAGCCAGGGGCACCACACGGCTGATCAAGCCGCAGCGCTCGGCCTCATCGACTTCCATGAAGCGCCCGGTCAGGCACAGGTCCATGGCCTTGGCTTTGCCGATGGCGCGGGTCAGGCGCTGGGTGCCGCCGGCACCGGGCAACGTGCCGACCTTGACTTCGGGCTGGCCGAAACGGGCGTTGTCGGCCGCAATGACCATGTCGCACATCATCGCCAGCTCGCAACCACCACCCAGCGCCAGGCCGGCAACCGCTGCAATCACCGGTTTGCGGCAGCGGGTGACGGTTTCCCAGTTGGCCGTGACGAAATCTTCCAGGTACACATCGGCAAAGCCCTTGAACTGCAATTCGCTGAGGTCGGCACCGGCCGCGAAGGCTTTGTCGTTGCCGGTAATGACCACGGCCCGAATCTGCTCATCGGCTTCGAAGGCCAGCAGCGCCTGGCCCAGCTCGGTCATCAAGGCGTCATTGAGGGCGTTATAGACAGTCGGGCGATTCAAACGGATCAGGCCGACGGCTGCACGCCGCTCGACAAGGATATTCAGGAAAACCATGTCACCTACCTCTTGTTGTCCGGGAATGCCTTCGAATATATCCACAGAAAAATATAAAGACAACATGTTGACATATTAATTTTGAAAGCCTTATCTTCAGCTCATCGAAAGGGCAATACCAGATCGTAAGAGAATAACAACTCCAACCCTTAAGAGTCGATATCTATAAATGAACACCTGGACAGGCACACCAGCAGATCGTCATCCAGAAACGTCCATCACCAGCACTAGTAGTGACATGATCATTACAGATTACTGGGATGAACAGCTTGCCCGAGGCGCAGACTGCCGCGCCCTGTCGAGCTACCAGGCTGGCGAGGACAACCCCGTCTCGTTTACCTACGGCGAACTGGATGCAGTGGTTACCCGCATGGGTACCGGCCTGGCCGCCCTGGGTGTGGAAAAAGGCAGCGTGGTGTCTTGCCAGTTGCCTAACGGCTGGCAGATGACGGCATTGTTCCTGGCCTGCGCCCGTATCGGTGCCGTGTTCAACCCACTGATGCCGATCTTCCGGGAACGCGAGCTGCGCTTCATGCTCGGCCATGCCCGCAGTCATCTGCTGGTCGTGCCCAAAAACTTCCGGGGGTTCGATTACGCCAGCATGGCTGAAGGCTTGCGCACCGATCTGCCGGAACTGCGCCATGTACTGGTAATAGGTGGCGACGGCGACAACAGCTTTGAACAGCAACTGCTCAATCGGGAATGGGAAAATAATGGCGATACTCAGGTTCTGTTCGCCGAGCGTCGCCCGCAAGCCGACGACATTGTCCAACTGCTGTTCACCTCCGGCACCACCGGTGAACCCAAGGGCGTGCTGCACACTTCCAGAACCCTGTTGAGCAATATCATTCCTTATGCCGAACGCCTGGAACTTGGCCACGAAGACATTATCTTCATGGCCTCGCCCATGGCGCATCAGACCGGCTTTCTCTACGGCATGCTGATGCCCATCTACCTCGGGGCGGCGGCGGTACTGCAAGACGTCTGGGATGCACGCACCGCCATCAGGATCGCTGCCGCCGAGCACCCCACCTTTACGATGGCCTCGACACCGTTTCTCGCCGATTTGATCGAACTCGCGCCGCAGAACGGCGATGCGCTGTCGAGCCTGCGTATTTTTGTTTCGGCCGGCGCCCCCATTCCGGAAAGCCTGGTGGAAAAGGCAGGCAAGAGCATCAACGCGAAAATCATCTCGGCCTGGGGCATGACTGAAACCGGCGCCTCGACCATGACACGTCCGCAGGATCATCCCGAGTGGGCCATCTACACCGACGGCGTGGCCCTGCCCCTGATGGAGGTGCAGGTGGTCGACGATGCCGGGATTGAAGTCCCTGCCGGCAGCGAAGGCCACCTTCAGGTCCGTGGCGCCAGTCTGTTCGTGGGTTACCTCAAGCGTCCCGATCTATACAGCGTCGATGCCCAGGGCTGGTTCGCCACCGGCGATCTGGCCCGCATGGATGCCCAGGGCTATATCCGCATCACCGGGCGAACCAAGGATGTGGTTATCCGGGGCGGCGAAAACATCCCGGTGGTGGAGGTGGAAAACCTGCTCTACAAGCACCTGGCCATTTCGGCAGTGGCCCTGGTTGGCTGCCCGGACGAGCGTCTTGGCGAGCGTGTCTGCGCCTACGTCACCTTGCATGACGGTTATACGGACCTGAGCCTCGATGACGCGGTGACCTTCCTGCTCGAACACAACCTGTCGCGCAACTACTTGCCCGAATACCTGGAAGTGCTGCCCGCCCTGCCCCGCACGCCCTCCGGAAAAATCCAGAAATTCAAGCTGCATGAGCGGGCCGCGAGCATTCGCATCGACCCGGCCAAGCGTCGCTGATCCACACATTCGAAACACGCAACTCAACTGACTTGGAGAATGCCCCTATGAAAGGCCTTAGTGGAAAAACCGTGATCATCACCGGTGGTGGCGGCGGCATCGGTCGCGCCGTCTGTCAGCGTTTCGCTGCCGAAGGGAGCCTGGTTGCCGTGCTTGATCGCGACAGTGCCGCGGCGCAAACCACCGTCGATCTGATCCGTGAAGCCGGTGGCAAAGCAGTCGCTTACGCCGCCGACATCGCCGAATACGCCGCCATCACCGAAACCGTGGCCGCCATCGAAAACGACTTGGGGGTACCGACGGTACTGGTCAACAACGCCGGTTTCGACCGTTTCATGCCGTTCCTCAAGACCGAGCCCAAGCTGTGGGAACAGTTGATTTCAATCAACCTGACCGGCGCCCTGAACATGCACCACGTGGTGCTGCCGAAAATGCTCGAGGCCGGTGGCGGCAAAGTCATCAACGTTGCCTCCGATGCCGCCCGCGTCGGCTCGTCGGGAGAGGCGGTTTACGCGGCCTGCAAGGCCGGCCTGGTGGGTTTGAGCAAAACTCTGGCGCGGGAACTGGCGACCAAGAACATCAATGTCAACGTGGTCTGCCCCGGTCCGACCGACACCGCGCTGCTCAAGAGCGTGGCCGAAACCTCCAGCAACCCGGAAAAGCTCCTGGAAGCCTTCAAGAATGCCGTGCCGATGCGTCGCCTCGGCCAACCGGAAGACTATCCAGGAATCATCGCCCTGCTCGCCAGCGACGATGCCAATTTCATCACCGGTCAAGTGATCAGCGTGTCCGGCGGCCTGACGATGGCTGGCTAAGCCAGGCGACACTCAAATGGGAGAGCATGCAATGAACTACGAAGACATCCTGTACCAAGAACTCAATGGCGTCGCAACCATCACCATCAACCGTCCCGAGCGCTACAACGCGTTTCGCGGCCAGACCTGCATGGAGCTGCTTGACGCTTTCAACCGCGCCGGCTGGAACAAGGAAATCGGCGTCATCGTCTTCACCGGCGCTGGCGACAAGGCGTTCTGCACCGGTGGCGACCAGGGCGCCCATGAAGGCCAATACGACGGTCGCGGCCTGATCGGCCTGCCGGTCGAAGAGCTGCAGAACCTGATCCGCGAAGTGCCCAAACCAGTGATCGCCCGGGTCAACGGCTTTGCCATCGGTGGCGGGCACGTGCTGCACGTGGTCTGCGACCTGAGCATCGCCTCCGACAAAGCCGTGTTCGGTCAGGTCGGCCCCAAGGTCGGCTCGGTCGATCCGGGTTACGGCACCGCCTACCTGTCGCGCCTGATCGGTGAAAAACGCGCCCGCGAGATCTGGTACCTGTGCCGCAAGTACAGTGCCCAACAAGCTCTGGATTGGGGCCTGGTCAATGCCGTGGTACCCCACGAACAGCTCGATGAAGAAGTACAGAAGTGGTGCGAGGAAATTCTCGAGAAGAGCCCGACCGCGCTGTCCATCGCCAAGCGCTCGTTCAATGCCGACAGCGCCAATATCGGCGGTATCGGCGGCCTGGGCATGCAGGCCCTGAGTCTGTACTACGACACTGAAGAGTCCAAGGAAGGCGTCGCCGCGTTCAAGGAAAAGCGCAAGCCCGAGTTCCGCAAATTCTACAAATGATCCCTGTGCCGGCAGCCATCCCGCTGCCGGCACAGCACCCGAATGGCCTGGAGAGCATCATGAATTTTGCATTCACAGAACAACAAAATGCCATCCGCGAAAGCGTTGCACGATTCAGCGCTGACGTACTCGCCCCCGGTTACCGCCAACGGGATCGCGATGGCCGCATCGAGCGCGAAGTCATTTCCCAGATGGGTGAAATGGGTCTGCTCGGCGGTGAACTGCCAGAAGAATTCGGCGGCAGCGGCCTGGACTGCGTCACCGCCGGCCTGATCATCGAAGAACTGGCCCGTGGTGACTTCAATGTAGCGTACATCCCACTGCTGACTTCGCTAAACGGACAAATCATCGCTCAGTACGCCGAATCCTCGCTGGCCCGGGAATGGCTGGGTGAAATGACCGCCGGGCGCAAGGTCGCCTGCATCGCCCTGACCGAACCCAGCGGCGGATCGGACGCCGCCAGCCTGCGCCTGAAGGCCGAACTCAAGGGCGACGTTTATGTGCTCAACGGTGAGAAAACGTCCATCTCCATGGCCGATCAGGCTGACGTCGCCGTGGTCTTCGCCCGCACCGGTACGGTAGAGCAACGCGCCAGTGGCATCAGCGCGTTCCTGGTCCCCATGAACCTGCCGGGTATCAGCACCACTCGCTTCGACGATGCCGGTGAGCGTGCCATTGGCCGCGGCTCGATCTTCTTCGACAACGTTGAGGTGCCGGTCAACCATCGCCTGGGTGATGAGAACAAGGGATTCAAACAGGTCATGCAAGGCTTCGACTACAGTCGCGCCCTGATCGGCCTGCAGTGCCTGGCCCTGGCCCAGCAATCGCTGGATGAAACCTGGCATTGGCTGACCGAGCGCAAGGCCTTCGGCCAAGCCTTATCTACCTTTCAGGGTTTGACCCACCCACTGGCAGAATTGCAGACCTACGTGCATGCTGCGCGCCTGCAGTGCTATTACGCCTTGTGGCTCAAGGATAATAAGCTGCCGCACAATGCCGAGGCGGCCATGAACAAATGGTGGGGACCGAAACTGGCGTTCGATGTGGTAAAGCAGTGTTTGCTGGCCCATGGACACACCGGATATGGCGAGGACCTGCCGTTCGCCCAGCGCTTGCGCGATGTACTTGGCCTGCAAATCGGTGACGGCACCGCGCAGATCATGAAAAATATCATCGCGCGCGAGTTTGTCCCTAGCTGATGCCCTGTCTGCTCCGCCAGGCCAGGCGCTCATACAATCGCGCTCGCCCTGACGGAGCCGACAAGGAACATTAATGAACAATAGCGATACCCGATCCGTACCCAATACGCTGTTTTTCCGGTTGTTCCAGACCGGCAACGTGCTGCAAAGGCAAGTCCAGAAAGAGATGGGCATCWGCACGGTGCAATGGGCCGTGCTCGGCGCACTGTCACGTGAACGTTATGAAGGCGGTATCTCGTTCTTTGAACTGACCGAGTACCTGTTCGTCAGCCGCCAGAGCCTGGACGGCGTGCTCAAGCGCATGGAACGCGATAATCATGTGCTACGCGTACCGCACCCGGATGACGGACGTGCACGCCTGGTGCAATTGACCGATACCGGCAGGGCATTCTGGGACTCGTTGCAGGAGCGGATCCAGACGTTTTACCAGCAGGCGTTGAAAGGCTTCAGTTTCGACGACAGTGTCAGCTTCCTGCATTACCTCAACAAGCTACAAGGCGACATGGCAGCCATATCGCTTGGCGACGAGCAGCAAGACGACGAGGCGCAATAGTCCGATTTCAACCTTCCTGCCCTCGCCGAAGAGTCATTGTTCATAAAACCCTAAAACAGCCCCCTTCCAGGGGCTGGCTGAACAACAAAAACAACTCACAGCAGGCAGGAACATCTCATCATGCGTACAGCCAATCCCGTCACCGGGCATATGGCCGGGCCGACTCATGCCCGGTATTCCCTGACAGCCTCTTGTGTGTCTGCGTTATTGCTCGCTACACAGGCCCATGCAGACCTGATCGCCGATAGTCACTTGAGCCTGGAAACGCGAAATTTCTACATGAATCGCGATTACCGGGACGCGGGTCTGTCCGACGGACCACGCCATGATGGCAAGCCCCAGAACAAGGCCGAAGACTGGGCTCAAGGCTTCATTCTGCGCGGTAACTCGGGGTTCACCGAGGGTACGATTGGCGTTGGCCTGGATGTCCTGGGGCTGGTCGGCGTCAAGCTCGACTCCGGCGGCGGTAGCAGCGGTACGGGTGTCCTGCAGCGCAATCAACGAACCGGCGAGCCGGTCGATGAGTACAGCTTCCTGGCTCCGACCGCCAAGCTCAAAGTCGCCAAGACCCTGGTCACCCTCGGCAACCACGAACCGGTGATGCCGGTGCTGTTTCGCAATGACACGCGCCTGCTGCCACAAACCTATCAGGGTGGTCAGGTCGTCTCCACCGACATCCAGAACCTGAGCCTCACTGCCGGACAGTTTCGCCAGGCCCACCAGCGTGACTCGTCCGACTACGAAGACATGCGCATGGCGGCCGACGGCTCCACCGGCGGCGTGCCCTCGGACCGTTTCAACTACGCAGGCGCAACCTACTCCATCCAGCCCGATCTCAGTGCCACGTTTTACCACGCGGAACTGAAGGATAATTACAGCCAGAATGCCGCCAGTCTTTTGTACAAATCGGCCCTGACCGAAAGCATCAACCTGAAGGCCGACATGCGCTACTTCGGCAGCGATGACGAGGGCCAGACCAACGTCGACAACCGCTATCTGGGCGGCATGTTCACTTTGAGCAGCCACGGTCATTCACTAGGCATTGGTTATCAAAACCAAAGTGGCGACACCGGCCTTCCCTATCTGTTGGTCGCCGACCCCTGGGCCTTGAACAACGGCACCTACCAACCCTTCGTCCGGGCCAGGGAAGACTCCTGGCAATTGCGCTACGACTATGACTTTGCCCCCATGGGTATGCCCGGATTGACACTGATGACGCGCTACATGCGAGGCGATGATTTCGATATTCGAGGCGTTGCCGCCAAAGAGTGGGAGCGCAATACCGACATTGCCTACGTGATCCAGAGCGGGCCTTTACGAAACCTGAGCCTGCGCTGGCGCAATGTCACTTATCGCGGCAGCGAAACGACGGATGTCGATGAAAATCGACTGATCGTCGCTTACACGTTCAAGTTCTGGTAACCCAGGTCTTCGCTAATTGTCCCTGAATTGGATTCAGACGGAGTAGCCTCACCACAACCCGGGTCAGAATGTACCTGGGTTGTGCCACCGCTGAGGCGAGGGTTTGCTTTCAATTGCTGACCTTCGCGACAGGCAGCAATCGGCTGAAGCCGCCATTCAACGCAACTCGATAATACTCTCCCGACCGTGCATCATCATGCTCGTCACGTCCCGTGTGGCACCAATGCCAGAAGTGCAGAGCACTGATACCGTGAAAAAGTTATTTAGACTGCCCGAACCCGGCGAATGAGCTTATTGAAATGGAAGTCATCTCATGTTTGAACGTAACAAACTGGTTCCAGAGTTAATGGTTACTGACCTGGATAGCAGCCTGGCTTTTTGGGTGTCTTGCCTAGGGCTCGAAGTAGCTTATCAACGCCCGGAGGATGGATTCGCTTACCTCGACTTAAATGGTGCTCAAGTAATGCTGGAGCAGGTTGATCCGGACGCAGGCCAATGGCTGACTGCGCCCCTGACCAAGCCGTTTGGTAGAGGAATTAACCTACAGATTGACGTTGTGGCTGTCGCACCAATCATCCAAAAACTTGGCCACGCTGGATTTCCGCTCTATCGAGGATGCAAAGACACCTGGTATCGGGCTAACAATGTAGAAGTAGGCCAGCGCGAATTCATCGTCCAGGATCCCGATGGTTATCTCGTAAGGTTGGTAGAACGGTTGGGTGAGCGGCCGGTTTGTTCAATCTGAACGCGAGCCAAGTCGACCGGTTGAATCCACAGTTGATTGCAGCCCTTGCCGGCAGGCAGCAATCGGCCAATAGCGCCGGCAACGTGCAACGTGCAACGTGCAACGTGCAACGTGCAACGTGCAACGTGCAACGTGCAACGTGCAACGTGCAACGTGCAACGTGCAACAGGAATGAACCCACAAAAACCGTCGTCAATTCACTTATCAAGCTGAGACCAAGACTCACGGGACAAACTCCGCCCTTGTTATCACAGCCGAAGATTCCACCTAGAGCCAATGGTTTTGTAGGGTAACACCGACCAAAAATAAAAAGGGGGCGCGAGATAAAGTCTCGCAACCCCTTGAATTATATGGTCGGGACGGAGTGATTCGAACACTCGGCCCCTAGCACCCCAACTCCTTTTGCATATTTCTTGAAAGCTTTGAAAATTTCACTCTGAATTTTTCCAAGCGAGTATTTACTTGAACTCCAGCGGTGTTCAGCTCTACGAGAGTCCAGGAACGCCCATCAAGAACCGACGTTTTTGTGGGGGGGGGAAAGTAGGGGGAACCCATTTCATGGCCAAAATTACCATCAAAGAACTCAAGTCGCTGACTACAGGCCCAACTCGCTACGAGGCCGGGTCAGGGTGTCGATCAGTGCGTACATGATTTTTTTGGCGCACGGCAGCAGATCCGGGATGTAGGTCGCGCCCATGCCCCCAAGCCCTTCGGCGACCGGCAGCGGTGCACCTTCGGCCGGCCATGGCCAGCCGATGCGCGCAGTGGGGATGCCGAGGCGACGCAGCGCGGCACCGTCGGTCTGCCCACCGAGCAGGTCGGCCTCGCCATGCGCGCGCCCCTCGATATGCTCCCAGCCACGCCGGGCGGACTGCACGATCCAGTTCTGTGCATCGGTGCTACCGCCGGCCACCGAGCCGTACATCTCCCAGTCGAGGACCAGTTCCGGGCGTCGCGTCTGCAGATCGCGGACGAACCCGGCGAACTGTGCCTTGACCTCGGCGGGGCTGGTGCGCGGGTTGATCCGCACGTCGAAGAAGATCTCGGTAACCGCCGATGGAAAGGCCGGGCGTTCCGGATTGCCACCGCGCACCCCGGCGATCCAGCCGTGCGGCTTGATCTGACCGGATGTGTTGCGCTCGGCATACTCAATGATCCACTGCTCGAGATCCTGGATCACCGTCGCCGCCGGCACCACCGAACTACGGAAGCCCGGCGTGCCACGGGGAACGCCGGCATAGCCGAGGGTTCCGTACACGCGCAGCTTGAACCAGCCCATGCCAGGTTCCTCGTGATAGACCCAGTTCCACGGCTTCATCACGATGGCGAAGTCAGGCGCGCCGCCACGGTTGATCAGGTGTGTCACGCCATTGGACATACCGGCATGCTGGCGGGCCGAAACATCCACCGGCATGCCGCCATCGGCCAGGCCGACCAGCAGGTCGCCAACCAGCGGTACTTCGGCCTCGATCAACGCAGTGGCCACCTCGGTGAGGGTCGCGATCATGCCCTTGGGATTGGAAGCGCCAAGGCCGAAAACCCAGTCGTCGATCTGCTGCGCCGATGGCTGCATGTCCGCTTCGTCGGCGGGACCGGTGAGGATCTTCTCGGCTTCGTCCAGCTCCAGGTGGGTATCGATTGGTGAATACAAGAGCACGCTGGCGCCGCCGCCGCTGCCGCGCAGTTCGGCCAACACATTGCCACTGGTGAAACTCATTGGCTGGTAACGTGCGGCCATGCCAATGCTTTCGAGGTAGCCCTTCATGTGCTCGCTGGCTGCACGGGCCGCACCGGTAGGGCTATGGATGTTGGTGATGTTGTACAACAGGTTCTGCAGACGCTTGGGGTCGATCTTGGCGCAGGCCTGTTCGTACCACCTCATTTGCTCGGCGGAGAAGTTGACGGCCGTGGTGGATTGCAGGGTGGATTGCATGGCGGGTTCCTTAGTGGCTGGCCACGAACTGTTCGGCGAAGATGTTCGCGGGATCGGCGCCCAGCTCGATCAGCCGCGCTGTAGCGGCATCGATCATCGGCTGCGGGCCGCAGAGGTAAGCGACCGTGTCGGCACTGACATCGCCCTCGCGCAGCGCGCTGACCGGGCTGCCGTGGTGCAGGCCGTCACGCGGCTCGCGATCGACACAGATCCGCGCCTCAAGGCTTGGCAGCCATTGCTGGCGCAGTTCAATGTCGTCGAGACAGAACAGCGCGTCCGGGACCGCGCAACCGAAGCTGAGCAGCATCGGTGGCTTGCGTCCGCTGCCTTGGCGCAAGGCATCGATCATCGACAGAATCGGCGCCAGGCCGGTGCCACCGGCGACGAAAATATGCGGCGCGCGGCGTTTTTCCTCGCGCAGAAAAAACGCGCCATAAGGGCCGCTCAGCGTCAGCACGTCCTCAGTCGTAGCCTTCTCTTCCAGGTAACCGGACATGGCGCCGCCTGGTAACAGGCGAACYAGGAACTCCAGCTTGGGCAACTGCGCCGCGGTGCTCGAGGGTGAGTAGCTGCGCACCACGCCATAACCGGGCACTTCAATCTGCATGAACTGGCCGGGTCGGAACTCCAGCCAGTCGCCATCGGCCAGTTCCAGAGTCAGGCGCATCACGTTGCTGGCGATACGCTCGACAGCATTGACGAAGACGTGCACTTGCTGCGCCGTGCTGGAGCCGACTTCGCTGCTGTAAGCGACATCGAAAGTGCAGTCGGACTGCGCCTGGCAGAGGCACAGCAGGCGCTGTCCGGCGCTGTACTCGCTGGCCAGCAGCGTCGAGCTGGCGCCCGGGCGAGTGCACGCATCGCCGTCGGCAAGCTGGGCAATGCAGCTTGAACAGCTGCCGGAGCGGCATTGATAGAGCAGTGGAATTTGCGCCTCGAGAGCGGCATCGAGAATGCTGGTTTGCGCGGCGACGCTGAAGCTACGGCTGACGCCATCGGAGAAATTGACAGTGACTTGGTGCTGTTTATCGTTCATCAGAGTTCGGCTCCCTGGCAGGCATCGGGCTACGGCCGCAAGCGGCCGGATTATTGACATGGGCCGATCATAAAAAGCCTTGGTGGGTGTCGGCGCTCCCTTGGGCTAYGGTCTTATCCCGACAGCGCAAAATCCTGCGGGCAACACACGCAAAAAAAAACCCGTGCCAAGTGGCACGGGCAAACCAAGGAGTCATCAGAGACCGGCAGGACGTCGCCGGTGCCAGTCGGTAACCTTTTGCACAGCCATGCCCGCGCGGCACAACACGGCCTCGCCGCCCCGACCGGCAATAAACTGGCAGCCGATCGGCAGGCCATCGGCGGTGAAGCCGCAAGGCAGGCTGATACAGGGGTGACCGCTGACGTTAAACGGTGCCGTGAACTGGATCAGCCGGCGATTGGCCTCCGGGTCCTGAGCCAGGCTGGCCAGCTGTTCGTGGGTCGGCGCAGCGTAGGGCTGTACCGGGGCGAGCAGCAGGTCGACGTCGTTCAGCACGTAGTCCAGCTCTCCGCTGAAACGCTGCGCGTCGAGCAGTACGCGCTGGTAATCCATGCCACTGAGCGCTCGCCCACCGTCAATCAGGCGGCTCAGCGCCGGACCGTATTCCGTTGCACGTTGCGGGTAAGTGGCGGCATGGGCAACAGCAGTCTGCACGCCGCAGTGAGCCTCCCAGTTGCCGCTCACCACACGGGTGTCCGGCATACACACGCGCTGCAGCGTGCCACCGCTGTCACGGACAATCGCCATGATCCGTTCCAGTGCCTGCTGAATCACCGAGTCGACACCATCACTCAACCAGGCCTCGTCAATGCCGACGCGCAGGCCGCGGAACGAATCCTCGACGCTGGGCACCTCCAGGCAAACGCTGGGCAACGAGGTGGGGTCCTTGGGGTCGTGGCCGGCGATGGTCGACAGCAGGAACAAGGCATCGCGTGCGCTGCGGGTGATGGGGCCGATGTGGTCAAGGCTGGCGGCCAGCTCGAAGCAACCATGACGGCTGACCCGGCCCCAGGTCGGTTTGAGCCCCGTCAGGCCGTTGGCTGCGCAGGGGAAACGAATGGAGCCACCGGTGTCGCTGCCAATCGAGGCATAACACAGACCCGCGGCGGTGGCCACGCCGCTGCCACTGGAAGAAGCGCCGGCCCAATGGCCCGGATGCCAGGGATTGATCGGCGTGGGCAGGTCCGGGTGGTGGATGGCGAAGGCACCCTCGGTCATCTGCAGCTTGCCAAGCAGCACACTCCCCGCCTCGCGCAAGCGGGTGACGACGGTGGCATCTTCCTGCGGAATGAATGCCTGGTGAATCGGCATGCCCGCTGCCGTGGGCACGCCGGCCGTGTGCAGCAAGTCCTTCACCGCCAGCGGGATGCCATGCAGCGGGCTACGGCATTCGCCGCACGACAGTTCGCGTTCTGCCTCGCGTGCCTGGTCGAGCGCCAGCTCCGGAGTGACCCTGGCAAAGGCCTGCAACGTCCCGTCGAGCCGTTCGATTCGCGCTAACTGCGCCTCGGTGACTTCCACCGGAGAGAGCTTTCCGGTGCGAATCAACAGTGACAGTTCGTGCAGCTCAAGATAGTGCAGATCGCTACTGCCGATCATCGGTAGCCTCCAAGGAAATTCAGTGCCAACGCGTTGAATTCGGCTGGCTGTTCGCTCTGCAAGTGGTGGGCGGCGTTGCCCATCACGTGCAGGCGAGCATCGGCAAACTGGTTGACCATCAACATCGGCACATCGATGCCGCCAAACCAGTCATGCAGCCCCCAGAGGATCAAGGTCGGTGCCTGCACGCGAGCAAACAGCGGCATCAGGTCTTCCGGTTCACCGAAGGCGCCAGGTTGCTCGAACAGCGCACGCAAGCCTGGATTGCAACTCGCTGTATAGCGCAGGCGCAGGTTCTCCTCGTCGATAGCAGCGTCGTCGTGCAGCTCGTAGCGCTGGATCAGCGTGCGCATCTTGTCCTGACTTGGCCCGCCATTGGTGAAGAAGTAATCGCTCATCAGCGTCGCGGCATGCTTGCTGGACAGCGCCAGCGGTTGCATCACACCGCGCGCTACCGGCTGCGAGCCGATCAGCACCAGGCGTGCGACCCGCTCAGGATGATCGGCCGCCAGGCGGATCGCCACGCAGCCACCGAACGACTGATTGACCAGGTGTGCCTGAGTGATGCCCAAGGCATCCATGAAGCCCAGCAGCGTGCGCGCATGCCAGCTGAAAACCGGGCCGTCGACTGCCACCATGTCCGAGCCACCGAACTGCGCAAAGTCGAGAAAATAACAGCGGTGACGCATCGCGAATGGCGTGGCGCTGAGGCGGAAATTGCTCCAGGCGGTACTGCCCGGACCTCCGCCATGGGTAAAGATCACCGGCAGGCTGTCGTCCGGTCCATCGACCTGACGGTAGTGCAGACGCACGCCGTCGACGGTGACCCAGCGGCTGGTGGAAGCGAATTCATTGTCCATCGAAAATTCCCTCGCCTGAGGCTGTCCGGCAGCAGGCGCCGGACAGCTGAGCACATCACTCTTCGGCAATCTGCCGGACCTTGTAGCCCGGGCGGTGACCGTCGGCGGTTTCCTTGAAGATCAGACTGGTGTCCTTCACAGCGCCCTTCACACCACGTCCCGGCTTGGCGATACCGCGGTTCCAGCGCGAGGCCAGCTTGCGCCAGGTGATCGGTGAAATGTCGGTGGCCACCAACTGCTCGTCGTCCCAGCCGGTACCGTCGGCATAGAAGTTCTGCATCGCTTCGCGGGCATAGATGTCGCAGTCATTGAAGCCGTGCAGGCACAACGGCTTGTACACATGGTCAAAGCGGTACTGGTGCTTCTGGCGCTCTTCAGGGGTGTCGCACACGCGCACGATGATTTCCCAGTACTCGTGGGTGTCATCGGTAATCGGCACGTACCATTCGTATTGGGTCATGTGCTCGCCGGGCCAGTTTTCCACCATCAAGACACCGGGCAGCACCACCGAAGTGCGGTACGGGCGACCATTGAGCCCGTCCACCTTGAGACCCAGTTCCTGGTTTTCCAGCACCGGTGCCCACTTGTCGGTGAACAGCCATTGCATCATGCCTTTCGGACCGTTCTCGTCCTCGATCACTTCAATGCAGTCATCGCTGGTCGGCAGCAGGCCGAGCGGGAGCACCCAGTCCATGGCGTGGACGATGGTGTTGTCTTTGTGCACCAGAATGTGAGCGTTGTCGAAGCCGTTTTCGCAGGCGATCCGCCAGTTGCCGAAACCGGTGCGGTGCATGCCGAGCGCCACCGCATTGTCATCGAGCACGCTCGGCGAAGCCGGCCACATAGGATGCGGGAACTGTTCACTGCGCTCCGGGAAACGGAATGGCAGGTCGTCGGCCAGCGGTGGTACGTCCTCATCGGGAAAGCTGTCTTCGCGGACGAAGACGAAGATCATGCCGTTGACCTCATGCACCGGGTAGGTGGTGATACCGGTGGTGCCAATCAGCTTGTCGTCCGGGTTGGCGACGATGGTCACCAGTTTGCCGCTTTCGAGGTCGAAGGTGAAACCGTGATACCAGCAAGAGATGGTGCTCTTGCTAAAGCAGGTCGGCTTCTCCGACAGGCGCACACCACGGTGCAGACACTGGTCCTTGAGGGCATAAACCTGACCGTTGACCCGGCGCAAAACGATCGGGATGCCGCAGATCTGGATGCCCTCGACCTGGTCTTCAGCCAGCTCGTTGCTGAACAGCCCCGGATACCAGTGGTTGACGAAACCCCAGGCAGCATCCTTGTAGGGCTGGTACTGGCTCTGGGTCTTGGCGTTGTTGGCGCGGGCATCGCTGATGCCGGTTTTAACCACGCGACGGCGAATGATGGGTTGCTCGGACATGTGGGGACTCCCAAAAGGCTGACAGGACATTGGCGTCGCACTACGGCACGCTTGACGGTCATCCTAGGAAGTAGAGACGCAGCTGACGCTCCCGAGACTGTGCGGCTTATCCCGCCAGCGCAGAAAATGCGCAGAGAGGTCGGAGGGGCGGACATCCCTGTCCATTGAAATCAGCGGGACAGCGTCTCCGACGGGCTCTCGCCGAAGCGACGCTTGTAGTCGGTAGTGAAATGGCCGAGATGACTGAAACCCCAGCGGAAAGCCACGGTGGTCACGGTGACGGAACCAGGGCTCTGGCGCTGCAGCTCCTCGTGGACGTGGCGCAGGCGTACCTCCTTGAGGTAGAGCATCGGCGAGGTATTGCGGTAACGGCGAAAGCCGGTGAACAGAGAACGGCTGCTGACCCCGACATGCTCGGCCATCTCGACGATCGAGATCGGCTCATGGGCGTGATCTTCGATGAAGCGCTCCACACGCTTGACGAACGACGGGGTGACGGAGGTTCGCGGGTCACTGCACAGCTCAGCGCTGTAGGTGTGCGGCTGGCACGTCAGTAGCGTGTCGACCAGGATATTTTCGAACTGCGCGGTGAGCAGCGCCGGCATGTCCTCATCGACCGACAGGCTGTCGTACAGCCAGCCGACCATGCGCATCCAGCGCCGCCCCTCGGCGGTGTCCAGCGGCATCGCCGGTTGAAACTCGATGGTATTGCGTAACGTGCGGCCCAGGTGCTTCTGACAATGCCGTTCAAGCAAACTGCGCTCGACGCGAATGATCAGCTTCTCGGTACCGGGACAATGATGAATCTTGAACGGTGCATGGGTATTGAGGACCGACCCGAGCTGCGGTGTGGAATGCACCCGTTGATTGGCGTACTCAATCATTTCCTGACCACGGATAGGCATCTGAATAAGCGCAAAGGAATCGAGGACACCCGGTTCGATGGTGATATCACCGCCGTAGCTCATGCGACCGATACCGATGCCCCCCAATCGGCGATAGTAGATGCTGGTATTGACCGCCCCCTTGCTACTCATACTGCGCAGGCGGTTCGCGCAGAAAATACGCTCCCCCCATTGAGTGGCTTCTTCGATATCCTGAGTGCGACATACTTCGAATCGGGACAGGACTGTTTCGGGCGGCGTTGTTGCCGCAAAAACCAGATTTTCCATTGCTTTTACCCTCCGCCCAATGCTGTGGGCAGACAACTTTTCTACTGCAAGACAAACACGCTTAATTGTTTTTTTTCGGCTAATCTCGGGCGTGCAATGTGGTGTACTCCAACTGGATCGCATCGCGCTTTCGCAAGGCCAGCTCGACGTTATGAAAAGGCAAGAAGCATGCCCTGAAAGCCGTACTATCCACTCTTTCTGACGAACGCCACAAAAGCGTCTGAAACTCGGTGTTTTGCGGTGCTTTACGCCCGTTCAGACCGGGTTTGGCGACCGCGTAGCCCCCACCAGAACGAACAACAGGCGGGCTGGAGTGTTACCGGGGTTACGCCAGGCATGGCGAGTACCCACCTGCACCACGATATCGCCCTGGCGCAACCGGTGGGTGCACCCGTTATCGAGCTCCAGGTCGACTTCACCTTCGAGCACTACGCCGTAGTCGATAGTGTCGGTGCAATGGAAACCCGGATGGTCCGCTTCGAAGCGTTCACCGAGCCCCGGTAGCCGGGCACAGAGCTCCTGCCCGGCTGCGACTGGATCGAAGTCGGCCATACCGACAAGGTTGTCGGGTGCAAAGGTGACCAGCAGCGCGCTGGTCCCCCCAGGTCCCGGGACGACCGATACCACCTGCTGCGTCGGGTCGACTGCGCGGTCGACGATGCGCGCCTGCGGTTCGGTCTGCCATATCAGTGCGGCAGAAAAGCCGGGGGAATGGGTGAAGGATTCGGCGCCGACGAGCGGGCCGTTGCTGATGATGACTGAGCTGCCGGAACTGTCACGGCCGGTCACGATGCGCATTGTTGTCATTGTCTGAACGCTTCCGAATAGGTGTGAGGCCCACGCCGGTCTTCGCGGCGCGGGCAGGATATTCAAGCGTGAACGATATGGAAGTTGGTGAAGCCATTGGCCTGGGTCTGGATATCGTCGAGCGCTTCGTTGAGCTGTTCGAGCGGATAGCGGCGCTCCTCCAGCAACGACAGGTCGACACTGCCGGCTTCGATCATGCGGGCCATTTCGTCACCTTCGGCGGTGGTGAACCACAACGAGCCGATGTACTGCAACTGAGCGCACATGAACGGGTGCGGATCAATYGGGATGGGACCTGCGACGCCGCCGATCTGGATAATCCGGCCACCCCGTGCGACGGCTTGCATGGCATTCACCGACAGCGCCGCCGGTGCCTTGGCGCCCAAGGTATCGAGCATCACATCGACGCCCCCGGGAACCAGCTCACGCACGTGTTCCTGGAGGTCGCCGGCACCGATGCATACCGTGACGATACGCTCGGGCGACAATTGCTTGAGCCTGGCCAGAGCCCCCTCGTCACGCGCCGCGACCACGATGCGTGCCGCGCCGAACGCCAGTGCGAGCAGTGTCGCACCGACCCCGAGCGTACCGGAGGCGCCGAGAATCAGGATGCTCTGCCCCGGCCGCAGTGCTGACTTGCGGATCGCCGAATAGGCCGTGCCAAGGTAGCCCAGGCGAGTCGCCTGGGCGAAGCTCAGCTTCTGTGGCAGACGCACCAGACTGGTCGACGGCGCAGTCATGTACTGGCTATAGCCGGCATGGGGATAGTGCTTGAAGATCGCCTGCGAGCCGGGGCCGAAACCGAAATAGCCCAGGAAGGTATAAGCGTCGCAGCGCGGCGCCTCACCCTGCCGGCAGTAACGACACTCGCCACAGCCGACGCCAGGATTGACGTAGACGCGGTCACCGGGCTTGAACGCCGAGACCTTCGCGCCTACCGCGGCAACGGTTCCGGCGCTGTCCAGACCGAAGACCGCCGGCAGCGTCGGCAGTGGCAGGAAGGGATACCACTCGGGGAAATGGGTGGTGACGTTCTTCAGATTGGGGATCACCCCGCTCGCCTCGACTTTGACTAGCACGTCGTGTTCACCGGGTATCGGCAGGGGGACTTCGTCAAAGGTGAAACGACCGCCAATCTCGTGCAGGCGCGCGGCTCTCATCATCGACATGGTTAAGGCTCCTCTGGTCGTGACGCCCCGCATGGCGGGTGCATCCGACCGTTTGATCTGTGTGGGCTGGAGTGGCTGTTACATACAGGGTGCGGTGTAGAGGAATCCGCAGCAGTGCCCGACCGCATGACGGCCAGGCGCGCAGGCGGACTAGCGACCCGCCTTCTGCAGGGCCTGCAGAGAGAAGTCATTGGACTTGGCGTCGAAGTTGGTCTTCCAGGTCTTCGTGTCGATCAAGGACAGCGTGGCGTGATTGCGCTGGAAGTCGATCACGGCGCTGCCGGTGGTGCGCATGTCGCCGTCGGCCGCGTTGTAGGCGGTGTGCCACTCCATGAACTTCCAGAACTCGCCCTTGCGGTTGTAGGCCTCGGCGAAATGGACGCGTGGGTATTTGGTTTCCATGTACAGCACTTTCTTGCTGTACGGGTGGGTCGACGGCGTGATGGCCTCGACCACATAAACCTCACGCGGCTCGTACAGGTCGTTGTTCATGTTCCAGTACGGCGGCTGGTTTTCCAGCACCGCATATTTTTCCTGGGCAGACGTGCCCTGGGTGTTCCACAAGTCGACCTTGCCGTTCGCGGCCGCCAGCACCCAGCGCTTGCCCAGCAGTTTGTATTGCGAATACCAGCAAGGCCGGGCGTTGAAGCCCTCCAGGTCATCTTGCAATTGGTCGGAAGCGCCGACCGGATCCATCCAGGCCCCGCCGGACAGGCGACGTACCCGGCGTACCGCGGGGATATAGGCCCACACGTCGTTGACCTTCGCGTCGTCGTACATGACGGTGTAAGTACCGAGCCCTTTCATATCGGACGGCGACTTGAAGTACAGCAACTGCCGACCGCGCTCGCTACCATCGCCTTCCACCGAACTCCCCCCGGTCAGGCGACCTTTCATGGTGTACCGGGAAAACTCGGCGACCGGCTCAGCATGAATGCCGCGCCCGCCGTCGATCAGCAGCTGGGTGAAGTTCTGCACCTGGGACACGTYACCGATGAGCTGGCCGAGGTGGAAGTTCCAGACAATTTTTTCTGCCGCCTGAGGGTCCTTCTCATCGATGTTCGGGAAGGGAGCGCCGGCGCCCCAGCCATCGATCCGGCAGGCTTCCTTGTTGATCGAGGTCTTGCCGGCGTTGGCCGCTGTCGCCGCGACCCAGCGAGGATCGAGCGCAACGTTCTTCGACTTGGCCAGCGGCAATTTCCAGCCGCTGTTGCGGATGCGCCACTCCATCTTCTCAGTGAGCAGACTGGCGATGGTGTGCCCTTCGAATGTTTCGTTCTTGATCTGGTCGAGGTTGGCGGCGGAAATCACTGTGCCGGCCGGCAGCTCCGCAGCGCCGGCGAGGCACGACAGGCTGCTGGCAACGGCGATGAGGCTCAGGGCCAGGGACTGGCGCAGGGTAGAACGGGATACGGTCATGACAAAATCTCCGGTGTGGCTCAGAAGAGGTAGGTCAGGCTGGTGTACAGCTGATCGCGGTTGTGGAAGTAACCGAACATGGTGGTGCTGTCACAGCTCGCGGCGTTCGGCGCGCTGCACTTGTCACTGTTGCGCGACGCGTCGTCCCAGAAGGCGTCGTACTCGACTTTCCAGCGCCATTTGCTGGTCAGCTCGAATGTCACCGACGGCACGGCGAAGCCGCCGCCGTTGCTCAGGTCAGCGCCCAGCACCAGATTGGGGTGGATGCGGCCGCTGCCGTAGCTGAGGTCGAAGATGGTGGTGGCGAGGACCGAGTGCTCCTTGACCTTGCCGCCCCAGCCGACGCTGTAGAGCAGCTGATCGTCCTTGTCGAAGTTCTGTACCCATTTGTCGAACAGCTGCACCGAGAAGAACATTGGCTTTTCCGTGCCCAGCAGGGTCTGGGTGGCAGCGATGTTCTTGTCCATGCGCAGCATCATTGCAACCACGTCCTTGCGGGTGAAACCATCGAAGCCGGGCGCAACGATCTGGCTGATCAGCGTTGGCGTGGAGAGTTCGATCTGGTAAGGCGCGTCCTTGATGTAGGCCACCTCGGTGCTGAGCACCGCGTCGGCCAGCTCTGAGTAGCGGCTGGCGCTGAATCCGAAGATATCGACGATCGGATAGATCACTTCGCCGGCGACGCCACGCGTCTGGTCGGTGCCACGGGTGACCGCGCCGGACGGCGTGTTCGGCTGGCCGATGATGGCGAGGTTGTTCGACGCATTGAGGATCGGCGAGTTGTAGAAGGTCTTCAGGTACGACAACGAGTAGTTGGTGTCGCCAGCCATACCGCTCCAGCGCAAGCCACCGGTGAAATCGCGGTAGTCGCCCTCGTCGTTTTCAAAGTTGTACGGGTCAATGTTGCGAAAATCGACACCGGCATAGGGTTGGCTTGACCAGCGTCCGCCATAGATGTCGATCTCGGTGCCGATGTCCTCTTTGCGATCCAGGCCAGGGCGGACGAAGACTTCCAGGCCACCGTCCAGCTCGGGCACATCGACATTCATCTTGATGATGTTGTTGGTCTTGCGCAGCTCCTCGTTGGCCGGCTCGAGGAAGCTGCGCCAGGTGTAGTCGAAGCCATGTACCAGATCGTTGGCGGCGAAGAAATCGGTTTCGCCCCAGGCGATCTGCTGCTTGCCGATACGGAACGAGGTGCGCTCGCCGACCGGGAAGTCGACGTACAGCTCACGAATCTCCTGCTTGTTGTAGAGATCCATGATGTCGCCTTGGCCATCGGCGTGGTGGTAGCTGTTCGCGCCCATGTCCTCCAGATGTTCGAGGAAGCCGGTCTTGACCTCACGCGAGGCACGCAGCTTGGCAACGACCGAGACATTGTCGGCGGCCTGCCAATCCAGATTGAGCCGCGCGGTGCTGCGCGCCATCGACAGCTTGCCCTTGTCGTTGTAGTTCGGTGTGTCCTGCCAATTCTTGGCGTTCCACGACAGTTCTTCGCGCAGATAACCGTCGTATTTGAAGCTGTCCTCAGCCAGCAGTGGCATGGCCAGCGTACTCAGCGTGATCGCTAAAGCCAGTTTGTCGATCGGTGCGCGCATGCGTGCGCCCGGGTTACGGTGTTTGCTCATGATGTCTCCCCAAGAGATGGTGGCAGCGAGGAACCGTTGGTTGTTGTTGTTTTGGGAATCTCGTCTCAGCTCAGCTGACACGCCGAAGCGGGTGCAGCGACCGATGCCTGTGACCGCTCGCCAAAGATGAAGCGCGGGCGGCACACATAGATCAGCGATGGCATGACGAATAACGCGCAGAACGCCGAAGCACTCAGCCAGATGGCCATGAGCAGGCCCATTTCCGCCTGGAAGCGCAGCGACGACATCCACCACAGCAGGGTGCTGAGAATCAGCACGCTGGCGGTGACGATCACACCCATACCGGCCGAATGCAGGGCTCTGCGGACCGCCTCCTCGGCGCTGGCGCCAGCGGCGACTTCTTCCTTGACCCGGTCGGCGATGTAGAACGCGTAGTCCACACCCAGACCAATGCCAAGCGCGGCTACCGGCACGGTGTTGATGTTCATGCCGATGCCCTTCCAGGTCATGAAGGCGAAGGTCAGCATGTTGGAAATGATCACCGGGACCATGAACAGCATGCCGGCCACGCTGGAGCGGTAGACCAGGGTGCAGAGAACGGCGAGTACCAGCAGGGCAAGGGCGATGGCCTCGATCTGGCTGGACAGGATGATTTCGTTAATCGCCGCCATCACGCCGACCAGGCCGCCCGCAAGTTGCCAGTGACCTTCACTGAGCGGATGGCTGGCGATGAACTCCTTGATCCGCTCCACGGCGGTCCGGATGGTCTCGCCCTGACGATCGCGGAACATCAGTGTCACTGAGCCGTTGGCGTACTGGTCATCGGCAAATCGCGAGGTGTCGCCCGGCTCGGAAATCGAGTCGAGCATGGCCATCAGGCTGCCGTTGACGCCCTCGCTGTCGGCCAGTTCGAGGTAACGTGGATTGCCTTCGCGCAGGCTGCTGTTGACCAGCGGCAGCACGTCGGCGATCGAGACCGAGCCGCCGATCTCCGGTTGCGCTTCCATGAAGCGCTGGAAGCTGTTCATCGCCTTCAGCACTTCGTTGCGCTTGACCAGACCGGCATGGCCGTCCTCGCCGAGCACCACGAACATCCGGTCGACCCCATCGAAGCGGGCGTTGATCGCAGCAGAGTCGAGGTTGTATGGCGAGTTCGGCCAGAGGATCGGCGAACCGGGATTGGCGTCGCCGATCTTCAGGTTCAGCGAGTACAGACCGRCACTGAGCACCACCAGCAGGCTGCCACCGAGCACCCAGTAACGGGCTTTCGACAGGCTGACCCAAACGCTCAGGTCGAGCACCTTGCGCAATACCGGCAAGCAGTTGATCGGGTGCGCAGTGCCGTGCGGCTTGCGGATGAACGACAGCAGTATCGGGGTAAGGATCACCGCGCTAATGGTCAGCGTCGACACCCAGACCACCGACAGCACAGTGAGTTTCTGCAGCATCGGAATCGGACTGAGTGCGACCACCGCCATACATGCAGCATCGGCAATCACCCCGAGCATGCCCGGGCGGAACAGATCCGCCAGAGCGACCCGCGCGGCGATGCGAGAGATATCGGCACCGGGCGCCAGCAGCTCGATTTCGTCGTCGAAACGGTTGACGATCTGCACCGAGTGCGACACTGCCCGTGAGGTGATCAGCATCGCCACGACAATGACCAGCGGCTCGAAGTTGATGCCCAGCAGACGACAGATGCCCAGCGCCCACAGCGCACTGACCGCGCCGGCGAGCAACGGCAGACTGACTCCGCGCCAGGTACGCAGGAGAACGAAGAGCAGGATCAGGGTCAGCGTCAGGGCACCGATCACCAATTGCAGGGTTTGCGGCAAGTAATGGCCAACCCATCCGTAAAGGATCGGGTCGCCGGCCACACGGATTTTCACGCTGCCATCGTCGACCTTGGCGATCAGGCCACGGATTTCGCTGAACACCTTGGCGTAGTCGACCTGTTGGTCGATAAAGTCGACGGTGATCAGGGTCGCCTGCAGGTCCTTGGACACATACGGGCCATACACCAGCGGGTTGCGTAGTACCGCCTGCTTCAGCTCGGCCATCGCCTCGGCGTTGACCGGCAGGTCCGGCCACATCAGCGGGCGACTCTCGATGCCAGCGGTGGAGGCACGTACCTCTTTGAGTTTCTTCGAGGCCAGAGAGGTGATCTGGTAAGGATTGACCGCGGAGACTTCGCGCAGGCCAAGGGTGACATTGCGCACCTTATCGAGCACGTCGGTGCGGAAGATGTCGCCCTGCCCGACCTCAAACATGATGGTGACCATGTTCGAGCCGCCGAACGTGTCCTTGAATTTTTCGTGGGTCTGCACGTATTCATGACGCGATGGCAGCATGTCCTCGAATACCGTGCGGACTTCGATGTGCAGGGCGAACCAGCCCAGCGTCAGGGTCAGTGCGAGCAGCACGCCAGCCACCCAGGCGCGTCGGCGGATACAGAATTGGGCAATATGTTCGATCATGCTGTTGTCTCGGATGAAGTGGGCCATGGCAGGGATCAGGGTTTCAGAGGCGACCAGCGCCGGTCGTTCCAGCGACCAAGGTCGGCGCCGGCCAGCCAGAGATCGTTGCCGACGGCCAGGGCACGGGTGTGCCAGGACAGGTTGCGGTCATCCAGAACGCCGACCTTCCAGCTGTCGGCCTCGCCGCTGCCGCTCACCCAGCGCCCCAGCGAGCCGGTGGCGAACCAGCGAGCCTGGGTCGGGTTCCACAGCACGTCGAACAGGTGATCGCGTATGCCCAGGTTGATGTTCTGCCACTGCCGGCCAGCATCGCTGGTCACCAGCAGCGCACCTTCCAGGCCGACCGCCACACCGTTCTGTGCATCGCGAAACTGCACCGACATCAGCGAGCCGGGCAGCGGCGCTTCGATTGCTTCCCAGTGCTGACCGAGGTCATCGCTGCGCAGGATGCGGCCGAATTCACCAACCACCACCAGCTGACCGCCATCGAGGATGGCCACATCGTTCCAGGCCACGTCTTCTTCTTCGCGCAGGCGCTGCCAGCTCTGGCCATAGTCATGGCTGATCAGCAACGCACCCATCTCGCCGGTGGCGATGGCCAGGCCGCCCGCAGCGATACGCACGCGGTTGAGCTTGTTGGCGACCTGCGAGCGCGGCACATTGGCCGCCGCTTGCCAGAAATGACCGCCGTCCAGGCTGAACAGCACAACGCCGTCGTTACCGACCGCCACGGCATGGCTGCCGTCCCATGCGGCGATGTCCTGCAGGGTGAGTTCGGTCGGCGTAGTCAGGCGGCGTAACTGGCCGTTCGCAGCGAAAGCGAGGATCTTGCCATTCGAGCCGCTGGCCCAGACTTCACCGCCCGGGGTCAGGGCCAGACCGTAGAAATGGTCCCGTCGTTCGAGCAGCGGCGGCGTCACCGTGGCGCCCACCGGTTGCGGTTTGATGAACAGACCGGCCCACAGCAGGCCGCCGATGATCGCCCACGGAAGCGCCGCCATCAGGGCACGCAGGGCGCGTTGACCGAGGGTCGCAGGCGACACCGGCAAGGCCGTGGTTTGATCGATTTTTATAAGTTTTGACATGGGTCGATTCCGCCGGGTTAGCGTCGTCTATGGCTGACGACTGAGGCAGTTCGACTCTAAAGTCATGGCCGAACAGGGGACTATCCCGGCACTGCCTGACTTGTCCCTTGGGCGCCAATTAATGTCGAAGCGGGCATTTTTCGGAGTGACGGGCGCGCCGCGAACCCTGACCGGTCCGCCGCACGCTACCGGTGCTTACAGTCGAAAGCGGCTGACCAAACCGTTCAGGCGACCCGCCAGGGTCTGCAGGTGGTGACTGCGCTGGTGAACCTGGCCAGCACTCTGTGAAGCGCTTTGCGCGGAACTGGCGATGGTCACCAGGCTTTTCGACAGCTGTTCACTGGTGGTGGCCTGCTGCTCGGTAGCCGTGGCAATCTGCCGGCTCATGTCGCGCACCTGGCCAATCATTTCGGTGATGCGCTGCAGTGCCATGCCGGCCTCACGCGCGTTGGCGACATTCGCCTGAGAGGTGTCGCGGCTCTTCTGGACCATCGCCACCACACTGCGCGTGCTGTCCTGGATCATGCCGATGCTCTTGCCGACTTCCTCGGTCGAGCTGTGCGTGCGCCGCGCCAGGGCGCGCACTTCGTCGGCAACGACGGCGAAACCACGGCCCTGCTCGCCGGCCCGCGCCGACTCGATCGCCGCGTTGAGTGCCAGCAGGTTGGTTTGCTCGGCTATATCACGGATCACCGCCACCACTACGCCAATGGCCTGGCTGGCTTGGTCCAGTTGTCCGGTCAGCTGGGATATCTGTCCGAGCAGCTGCGCATCCTCGACGATGGCGCTGCTTAACCGGGCCACCGTGGCCTGCCCCTGCGCCACCGCCAGATCCCCCTCCTGGGTGGCCTGTGCAGCCTGAACGGCATTGGCGGCCACCTCCTCGACGGTCATGGCCATCTGCTGCATAGCGGTGGCCAGCTGACCGATCTCATCTCGCTGGGTATCGACCACGACGCCGGTGGACTGGCTTTCCTGCTGCAGGCTGGTGGAGGTCTGTTGCAGGGACTCGCTGTTGCCTTTGATCTCTCCCACCAAGTCGGCCATGGTGCCAAGGAAGCCGTTGAGTGCATGGGCCAGGGTTGCCAGCTCGTCGCGCCCCTTGACCGGTAGGCGCGACCGCAGGTCCGCCTCGCCCGAGGCCAGCTGCGCAATGGCCTGCACCACCACATTCAGCGGTCGCGCCATGGCTTGGCCAAGCAACAGGATCAGACCACCGACCAGCAGCACGGCGACGCTGCCGAGAATGAGCATCTTGATCGCGAGGGTCTTGACGCCACCGAGCACCGCCGCGCTGGGCAGGGCAACGCCGAACGACCAGGGTGTAGCGGTATTGCCGATGACGACCGGCACCGCGAGCATGAAGACTTCTTCGCGCATCGCCGGTGAGACGAAGCGCAGGGACAGGGACTTGCCGTTACGCACCGCATCGATCATCGACTGCAAGTGGTCGCCCAGAAAATCCGCCTCGGTATCGGCTTCACGGCGACCCACACGCGTCGGATCAGGATGAGCGACCAGCGTCGTATCATGGGCAGTCAGCGCCGCCAGACCTACATCCAAAGGGCGCAGTTGGCCGACTCGCCGCTGCAGTTGATCGGCATCCAGGCCCAGGCCCAGTGTGCCGACAAGCTGCCCGTTCACGCGCACCGGCACTTGCACGAGGATCACCGGTCGCGATGCAGAAAGGCCAGGTAGCGCACGCGGCGGCGCGACACTTTCGCGCTCGCCCCCCATAGTTCCCAGCGCCTCGCGCACCGCCTCACGTGATGCGCCCGGGGCCGGCTGCAGGCCCTGCTCGCCGCGTAGCCAATACAGCGTGTCGCCGGTTTGCGCAGGCAACCACCAGGCGGCGCTTGCCTGCGGGCTGTTCTGCAACAGCGATTCGAGCAACTGATCAGCGATGCGGCTGTCCACCAGCTTGCCGTCGACTATTTCCCGCGACAGCAGGTCAGCACTGGTCCGCACGCCTTGCAGCGCGCTGTCAAACCAGGCGGCAATCTCGGCGGCTTGTTGATGGACGATGGCGTCCACCGCAACTTCCGCCAGTGCCTCGGTAGAGGTGCGACTCGACTGGTAGACCAACAGTATTGTCGCCAGATAGATCAACAGCGTCAGTGGCAGGATGGTGAACAGTAGTTTGTTCTTCAGGGATAGGTTGGCCAGCATGACGAACTCCTGTAGAGGGCGGCCAGGCCGAGAGTCCCTGGCCAGCACACTTGCGATGCCCCCGGCGAGCGACTGCCCGCCGGGGGAGCCAGTACCCGGATCAGGACCTGGTGGTGGCCAGCAAGTCCAGCGCCACATCGACGATCATGTCTTCCTGACCGCCAACCATGCGCCGCTTGCCCAGCTCGACGAGGATGTCGAGGGTCTTGAGGCCGTACTTGGCGGCGGCGATTTCGGCGTGGCGCAGGAAGCTCGAATAGACCCCGGCATAGCCCAGCGCCAGGGTTTCGCGATCGACCCGCACCGGCCGGTCCTGCAGCGGACGGACAATGTCATCCGCCGCGTCCATTAACGTGTAGAGATCGGTGCCGTGATTCCAGCCGAGGCGCTCGGCAGCGGCGATGAACACCTCCAGCGGCGCGTTGCCGGCCCCGGCGCCCATCCCGGCGAGGCTGGCATCGATGCGGTCACAGCCCTCCTCCACCGCCGTGATCGAGTTGGCCACACCGAGGCTCAGGTTGTGGTGGGCATGCATGCCGGTTTCGGTTTCCGGCTTGAGCACCGCCTTGAACGCGCGGAAGCGCTCGCGCACGTCCTGCATGTTCATCGCCCCGCCGGAGTCGGCCATGTACACGCAGGTCGCGCCGTAGCTCTCCATCAGTTTGGCCTGCTGCGCGAGGTGCTCCGGCGCGATCATGTGGCTCATCATCAGGAAACCGACGGTGTCCATGCCTAGCTCGCGGGCGTATTCGATGTGCTGTTTCGACACATCCGCTTCAGTGCAATGGGTGGCGATGCGCACCACCCGGGCACCGGCGTCGTAGGCCGCCTTGAGGTCATGCACCGTACCGATGCCGGGCAACAACAGGGTGGTGATTTTGGCGTGGCTGATCACATCGGCGGCCGCTTCAATCCACTCCAGATCGGTATGGGCGGCGAAGCCGTAGTTGAAGCTCGAACCTTGCAGGCCGTCGCCGTGGGCGACTTCGATCGCGTCGACCCTGGCCTTGTCCAAGGCGCGCGCTATGTCCTGCACGTTCTGGATCGAATACTGATGGCGTACGGCGTGGCTGCCGTCGCGCAGGGTGACGTCGGAGATGTAGAGTTTTTTGCCGTTCATGAAATTCTCCTCAGGCCTGTTGCATCGACTGCGCCATGCGCTCGGCGGTGGCCAAGGCTGCGGAGGTCATGATGTCGAGGTTGCCGGCATAGGCTGGCAGGTAATGGGCGGCGCCTTCGACTTCGAGGAACACCGAGGTCTTGAGGCCGGAGAATTTGCCCAGGCCAGGGATGTTCAGTGGTGCGTCTTCAGGAATCACGTCGAACTGGACTTTCTGCTTCAAACGATAGCCCGGCACATAGGCCTGCACCGCAGCCGCCATCTCGACGATGGAGGCTTCGACCCTGGCTTGGTCGACCGCTTCGGACAACACAAACACCGTGTCGCGCATCATCAACGGCGGCTCGGCCGGGTTCATCACGATGATCGCCTTGCCCTTGGCTGCACCGCCGATCACTTCGATAGCCTTGGAGGTGGTTTCGGTGAATTCGTCGATGTTGGCGCGAGTGCCGGGACCGGCGGATTTGCTGGCGATCGAGGCGACGATTTCGGCGTAATGCACCTTGGCCACCCGCGATACCGCCGCGACCATCGGGATGGTCGCCTGACCGCCGCAGGTGACCATGTTGACGTTGAGCTGGTCGAGGTTCTGTTCCAGGTTGACCACCGGCACACAGTACGGGCCGATGGCCGCCGGGGTCAGGTCGATCAGGCGAATCCCCGGCTTGACCGAACGCAAGAAGGCGTCGTTCTTCACGTGGGCGCCGGCCGAGGTCGCATCGAAGACGAAATCGATGTCCTTGAACACGTCCATGCGAGTCAGGCCTTCGACGCCTTCGTGGGTGGTGGCCACGCCCATGCGCTGAGCGCGGGCCAGGCCGTCGGAGGCTGGATCGATACCGACCATCACCGCCATGTCCAGGTAACGGGCATTGCGCAGAATCTTGATCATCAGGTCGGTGCCGATGTTGCCCGAGCCGATGATGGCGACTTTGAGTTTTTTCATGGGTAGTGCCTCTTATGCAAAGTCGACAGCAACGCGACCGATACCGTCGATAACGGTTTCGAACCGATCACCGGCCGCGACCGTGACCATCGGCCCGAGCGCGCCGGTCAGGATGATGTCGCCGGCCTTGAGCGGCTCACCGAGCCGCGCCATGGTGCGGGCCAGCCAGACGGCCGCATTGAGTGGATGACCGAGGCATTCGGCGCCGCTGCCGCTGGAGACCTCTTCGCCATTGCGGGTCATGTGCATGCTGGCCTGGCGCAGGTCGAGCCCATCGATACGTCGGGCAGGGCCACCCAATACAAAGCAGCCACTGGAGGCGTTGTCAGCCACGGTATCGACGAAACGGATGTTCCAGCCTTGAACACGACTGCCGACGATTTCCAGCGCCGGCAATACGAATCCGGTGGCCGCCAGGACCTCAGCGAAAGTGGTGTCGACGCTTGGCAGGTCGCGCTCCAGGATCAGCGCGATTTCGGCTTCAATCTTCGGTTGCAGCACGCTGGCCAATGGCACCACCTGGTTGTCGCCGTAACACATGTCGGCGAACAAGGTGCCGAAGTCCGGCTGATCCACACCCAATTGACATTGCACCTTGGGATTGGTCAGGCCGATCTTGCGACCGACCACGCGCCGACCGTTGGCGACGCCATGGGCGACGTTGAGCCGCTGAATGGCATAAGCGGCCTCGGCGTTGTCTTCGCCAATCTGTTCACGCAGCGGTTCGATCGCTTCACCGCGGGCCTGGGCCTGGCGCAAGGCGCTGGCCAGTTGATCCAGAGTTTGTTGGGTAACACTCATAACTCACCTCAGAGATTGCGCGCCGTTCAAGCCCCGCCCGATACCCTGCCAAGAGGGTATCGAGCATCCCTGTCGCTGGAGTGGGAGGAACCGAAGTCCGCCAGCGCCAGGTGCCCGATCAGTGGCTCAGGAAATCCAGCACCATGCGGTTGAACTTGTCGGCGTGCTCCCACTGCGCCCAGTGGCCACAGCTGTTGAACACGTGCAGTTCGGAATTGGGGATGCCGGCGATCAGCCGCAGACCGGTGTCCATGGGTACGAAGCGGTCGTTACGGCCCCAGATGACCAGCGTCTGCGCCATGATTTCGCCCAGACGCGGACCGAAATCAGGGAACTGTTTCGGATTGATGGAATGGCTCTCGACGAAATTTTCCAGGTGGTCCCGACGTGACAGCATGTTGTCCAGGCGAGTCTGGAACAGCGCTTCAGTGAGGTCGCTGGTGTCGAAGACAAAGACGTTCATCATCTTCTTCAGGTTCTCGACGGTCGGCTCCCGGTACAGCCCCTGCAGCAACTTGATGCCTTCGGTCGGCATCGGCACGAACGAACTCGCACCACCGGTACCGCCGCCCATCAGCACCAGTTTGCCGACCCGCTGCGGGTTGGCCAGAGCGAAGGCGACAGCGCTGTGACCGCCCATGGAGTTACCGAGAATATGCACTCGCTCAAGGCCCAGTACATCGAGCAGCCCCTCCAGCACGCGGGCATTAAGATCCGAGCGTGAGCCGGTGCAAACGATGGAGTCGCTCTTGCTCCAGCCTGGGCAATCCATGAGGATCACCCGATAGCCGGCCTCGACCAATGGCTCGATGTTGCGGTTGAAGTTGGCCCAGCCGCTGGCGCCCGGACCAGAACCGTGCAGCATCACTACCGTCTCGGCGCCTTGGCCGCAGTCGTTGTAATGGATGTTCAGCTCAAGATCGCCTTCGTTGATACGAGCGAATTTGCTGCTGGACGCTTCGGTCAGGGCTTGGGATGTTTCTCTCATTGGCTAACTCCTTGAGTTCAGAGAATGGCATTACGAAGTCGCTTCAGACCGACGGTTGGGCACTGAGCGAGCCGAAGCCAGCGATCCATTCGGGAATCGGGCGGTAGTAACGGTCGTTTGCCTGATAGGGGCCAAAGGCCGAGAGCGCGGCGAAAGCCGCCACCCAGGTTTTCACTTCGTGAGTGGACTTACCGGCAAGGGCAGACAGCTCGGCATTGCCCAATCCGTCCAGTTCGGCAAGGCGGCCCTCGGCAAGAATGTCGAGGAACTGCTGATCCCATTCCGGATTGAGCGGGTGCAGCGAACTCTGGTCTTCGATGAAGCGTTGAGCCGCGAGGATGACCCGCTGCTGGCGCGCTTCACGCTCATCGGCCGGCAGGTTTCGGCCGCTGCCCATCAGTCGGTCGGCCATGCGGGCATCCACTTTGGCCAGTTCCGGCACCGGCGGCTGATGCGACAGACCGCCAGATGCAAGGAACAGGACCCGTTTATTCAGCGTGCGGGCAAAAGTCCCGATGGCCTCGCCGAGCAGGCGGGCCCGCTGGAAACCCGGAAGCGGGATGGCCACCGAGTTGACGAAGACCGGGATTACCGGGCAACGATCGAGTCCGCCAAGCAGCAGCTCGAGCGGTTGGGCAAAGCCATGATCCACCTGCATGCGATAAGACACCGCAACATCGACGCCAGCCTCCAGCACTGTATTAGCGCAAGCTTCGGCCAGATCCCCGGGAACACTGAGCGGACCGGCAGCGGTGCCGAAGTCGCCGATGGCATGGGCGGCCATGCCAATGCAGAACGATGGCATCACGTCATAGAAAAAGCCGTTGTAGTGATCCGGTGCGAACAGGATCACCAGCTCCGGATCGAACTGCGCGATCCGCTGCCGGGCGTCGGCCACCACGCCATCGACCTCGGCCAGCACCGCCGGAAGCGGATCGACATGACCGACCAGCGGGGTATGCGACAGGCATTGCAGGTAGGCACTCACTTCAGGCCACCGTGCTTACACGAAAGGGTGACTCGGTACGTCGCATCATTCATGAGCGATCAACTCCGTAGCAGACATCAGTAACCAACCTTGATTGGCGCTCTGGTTTCGTCGGTTGGCATCTCACGCAAAAACTTCGTCCGGCAAGGCACGTGGTCGTCGGTGCTCATTTCTAACAGCGGTCCCAATACGTCGCCATCGACATGACCCGATCATAGGAAGCTCTCCCGGCATCGGCGCTCCAATGGGTTACGCCGTTATCCCGACAGCGCAAAAAGCTGCGCCAAAGAACGACTTTTCTTTGGACGAAAAAAATGGACCTCTTTTCAGAGATCCAATTTTTAATGGCCCGCGCTTGCGTTAAGCGAAGTCGATAGGCGTATCAGTGCTTCATGCAGTTATCGAGGCTCCAGCCGTACAGCCATTGTATGGCGTCGTAGAACTGCTCCTGCGCACGTCCGTCCCATAGCTGATTGCGCACCTGACGCTCGACGCCTTTGGCGTGGTAGAGGCGTCCCATCTCCCTGGCCGACCAGAGGATTCGGGCGGTGCGTGGGATACGGATGGTTTCGTACAGACGGAAAGCCGCTTGCAGGTCGAAGTTGCATTGCTTGACGGCCTGCCCCAGTACCACGGCGTCCTCCAGTGCRCTGCAGGCGCCTTGGGCCAGGTATTGGGTCATGGGATGCGCGGCGTCGCCGAGGATGGTCGCGCGACCTTCGCCCCAATTTTCCACCGGCTCACGGTCAGCCGTGGCCCAGCGCCGCCAGGAGGTCGGACGGTCAAGCATTTGCCGTGGGCGCGGGTGAATACCTTCGAAGTAGCTCAACACTTCCTCTTTGCTGCCTTCGGTAACGCCCCACTCTTCCTGTTCCTTGCTGTGGAAGGTGACGACCAGATTGTATTGCTTGCCACCACGCAGCGGGTAATGCACCAGGTGGCAACGCGGGCCTGCCCAGAGCATCGGCGCGTTAACGCGCAAGTCCTCGGGCATGTCATTTTCCTCGACCACCGCGCGGTACACCACGTGCCCGGTCACCYGCGGCGGCTCGCCATGCAGTGCATCGCGAACCACCGAGCGCACACCGTCGCAGCCAATCACGGCATCGGCGCGGTAGGTATTGCCGTGACTGTCGGTCAGCGTTACGCCATCGGCGTCCTGCTCAAGGTTTTTAATGCAGACCGAGGTTTTGAACTGAATCAGCGGGTTGTTTTGCACCACTTCCAGAATCGACAAATGAATGTCGACACGGTGGATTACGCCATAGGGGTTGCCGAAGCGCTTGCGGAACGCTTCACCGACATCGATGCGAGCGACTTCGTGGGCATCGATTGCATCCATCATGATCAGATGATCAGTGAACACCGAGCGACTCCGTGCGGCCTCGCCCGCTCCCAGAGCGTCGAGCGCCGCATAGGCATTCGGGCCAAGCTGGATGCCGGCACCGATCTCGCCGATATGGTCAGCCTGCTCCAGTAGCAGTACCGCAATACCCTGTTGGGTCAATGCCTGGGCAGCGGCGAGGCCACCGATGCCTCCACCGACGACGATAACCGACTGTTTTTTATCTTGTGCAGTCATGATTCTGGTCTCCAAATACGTTGCTGAGCAGGCTGCTTGAATGAGCAGCGAAGCCTGCCGATTGGTTATGCAATGAAGTCGGGCTGCCGTGCAGGTGCGGCAGCCAGAAATGCAGGCAGCTCCAGGCAATGGCGATACACCGCCATCACCCGCGGGTAAGAGGAAAGGTCGCAGCCCATGCGCTCGGCATTGGCCACTTGCGGTATCAGGCAGCAGTCGGCCAGGCCAGGCTCGTCACCCATACAGTAGTCGCCGCTGCCATGGCGGCGCAGCAGCGCTTCGACGGCGCCCAGGCCTTCGGCCACCCAATGTTTGTACCAGGCAGTCTTTTGCTCAGCGGTGACGGCCAATACGTTCTGCAGGTAATTGAGTACCCGTACGTTGTTGACGGGATGGATATCGCAGCCGATCAGGTTGGCGATTTCCAGCACGCGGGCACGCTGCAGGGCATCGGCCGGGATCAGACGTGGGCCGGGGTACTGGCTGTCGAGGTAGTCGATGATGGCCAGGGATTGGGTCAACAGATCGCCATCGGCGTTGAGCACCGGCACACCGCCAATTGGGCTGCGCTCGCGATGTTCGCCACTGTATTGTTGACCGACCCGCAGGTTGATGCCCTGGTAGTCGTAGGGCAGCTCCTTCAACGCAAGCGCGATACGCACCCGGTAGGAGGTGGAGCTGTTGAAGAAACTGTAGAGCTTCATAGTGACAGTACCTATGGCAGATCAATGAACGACGATTGGGGTCTGCTGCAGCGAGCGGCTGTAGCGTAGGCCCATCAGAAATATCGCCACGCTGGCCAGCACGGCGGGCACCATCAGGAGGGTGAAGACGCCGCTAAAGCCCATACCCATGCCTAGCATCCAGCCACCGCCGAGGGTACCGAGAACCGCGCCGATGCGGCCGACACCGTGGGCCCAGCTGACCCCGGTGGCACGCATGGTGGTCGGGTAGAAGCCGGCAGCCAGCGCATTGGCCCCCACTTGCGATCCACTGATGCAAAAGCCCATGCCGAACACCCCGAGAATCAACAGGATGTACTGATCATGGAAGAGACCAATCGCCATCAGGCAGAAAGCACCGGTGATGTAGGCGCAGACCAATACCCGGAATGGGTTGCAGCGATCCATGGCCCCACCCAGGACGATAGCGCCCACGGTGCCGCCGACCTGAAACATGGCGCTGACCAGCGCCGCCTGGCTGRGCTGCAGGCCGGTATCCTTGATCAGGATCGGCAGCCAGCTGGTCATCATGTAAATGATCAGCAGACTCATGGAGAACGAACTCCACAGCAGCAGGGTTCCGATGCGATGGCTACCGCTGAGAATCTGGTGGATCGGCGACTGGCGAGTGTTGGATTCACCGATACCATCGTGAATCTCGTAGCTGAGATTGCTTGCCAGCGGTTGCGCTGAAATGCGTTGCAAAATGGCGCTGATCCGCGTCGCAGGCGCCGAGTGCTGCACCAGGAATCGCACCGACTCAGGCAACAGTACAAACAGAAATGGCAGACACAACAGCGGCAACAGGCCGCCAAGAAACAGCACGCTGCGCCACCCAAACACTGGGACCATCTGGGCGGCTACCACACCCCCGAGCGCCGAGCCCAGGGTGAAACCGCAGAACATGGTGGTGACCATCAACGAGCGACGGCGCTGAGGACAGTACTCGGAGGTCAGGGTGATCGCATTGGGCATGGCACCACCCAATCCGAGACCAGTGAGAAATCGCATCGCGGTCAAGCCAAGGACATCCTGCGATGCACAGGCGGCCAGGCTCCACCCACCGAAGAATAAAACGGAAATCAGCAATATGGTTTTGCGACCGAAACGGTCAGCCAACGGGCCTGCGATGAAAGCCCCCAGCATCAGACCCAGCAATGAAGCGCCGAGTACCGGGTTGAGTTGCGCAGGCGTCAAACCCCACTCCTCGCGCAAGGCCGGGGCGATGAAACCGACGGCGGCAGTGTCCAGACCATCAATGGCCGTTACCAGAAAGCATAAGCCCAGAACCAACCACTGAAAGGGGCTGACCGGCCTGGTGTCGATGAAGTCCTGTACATCCACACTGTTATTTTTATCAGTGGAAGACATGAGCGAATCCTCCGGCCCTGCACATTTTTCGGGCCATGTATTGGCGGTTTGATCCGGGGCCGGCGGCGTGGAGCCGGCCCGGAGCGGGTTAAACGACGTCGACCTGGATCTCGCCCAAGCCTTCGACGCCACCGGTCATGCGCTCGCCGACCACCACCGGGCCCACACCTTCCGGCGTACCGGTCATGATCAAGTCGCCAGGCTGCAGTTCGAAGAAGCGCGAGAGATAGCTAATGGTTTCCGGGACAGACCAGATCAGCTTGTCGATATCGCTGCGTTGCTTGTCAGTGCCATTGACCTGCAGCCACAGACCGGCCTTGCTCGGGTGGCCAATCTGGCTGGCCGGGTGCAACGGACCGATCGGAGCCGAGGCATCGAACGCCTTGCCGATTTCCCAGGGGCGGCCCATTTCGCGCATTTTCATCTGCAAGTCACGGCGGGTCATGTCCAGGCCGACGGAGTAGCCATAGACATAGTCGTTGGCCTGCTCCAGCGGAATATCGCGACCTGCCTTGCCAATGGCCACGACGAGCTCGATTTCGTAGTGGTAGTTGCTGGTTTCGGCCGGATAAGGCAGTTCCAGGGGCTGGTAATAAGCCACCGGCACAACGGAGTCGGCCGGTTTGCAGAAAAAGAACGGCGGCTCGCGGTCGGGATCAAAGCCCATTTCCCGCGCATGAGCGGCGTAGTTACGGCCAACGCAATACACCCGGCGCACCGGAAAAGTGTCAGCGCTGCCATTGATCGACAGTGCAGTAACCGCTTGAGGCTCGACAACGTAAGTCATGCTCGACTCCTGATAGAAACGAATTGGGGGTTAACGGGTTTCACGGGATTCGCGAAGAATGCCCAGCGCTTCCTGGACCGGTCGGTCAGAGAAGCTGAACAGCACGCAGTCTTCATCGGTCTGAAAATTCACCGCCGCCCAACTCGGCACAACGAAGATGTCGCGGGCTTCAAACTCATGGCGTTGGCCGGCGATGTTGACGCTGCCCCGACCTTCCACGACCGAAAAAACCGTGGCATCGGTATTGCGGTAAGTCTGGCCACGGAAGCCTCGCGGCAGAATTTGCATGAAGGTCGCGATGGTCGGCATCGGCCAGCCGCCGGTAAGCGGATTCACGTAGCGCAACTTCACCCCATCCCACGGATCGACCTGATCCTGGCGCAACAGGATGTCGAGCGCCTCGCGAGTACGGGCATAGGGGTAGTTGAATACAGGCGAAGTTCGCGAGCTGGATTCATGGCGCATCGGCAGTAAATTCATGCCATAGCGCGCGTAGCTGTTGCCTTCGGGGCGGGTCAGTGGCTGAACCGGCTCCTCGTAGTTTTCGGCGAATCCAGCGCCAAAAAAACGCACCATGGGAATGTCCAGACCATCGAGCCAGATCACCGGCTCGCCGCCTTCGGCTTCAGTCGGGTTGCCATGGTCATGCCAGGTCCAGGAGGGTGTGATGATGAAGTCGCCGGGCTCCATGGTCGTGCGTTCGCCGTCGACTGCCGTAAACGCCCCACGACCTTCGACAACAAAGCGCAGCGCCGATTGACTGTGGCGATGGCTTGGGGCGATCTCACCCGGCAAGATCATTTGCAGTCCGGCGTACAGGCTCGAGGTGATCGAAGCCGAGCCACGGATGGCAGGATTCTCCAGGACCAGAACGCGACGAACCGCTTCTTCTGCCGTGATCAAACGACCCGCTTCAGTCAGATAAGGGCGCAATTCCCGATAACGCCATAACGCACCGACACAGGCATCGGCGGGCTCTTTGGGCACAAGATTGTGCAGCTGCTCCCAAAGCGGAAAGAGATGGTGCTTGTCGATGCGCTGGTAAAAATCGGCACGCACATCGTTGATTTTGTTATTCATCAGGACACCCTGGCGAGTTAGCCGAAGGTCAAACCCTTTAGCCGGGTAAACGCTTCGAAGAGCGGTTTCCATGCGTGGTGGAAACCGTGGCCCGATGAATTATCCTGCAGCATCCCATATCCTAATAATGCTATTTTATGATGCATCCATGCTAATAAATATATAGGTAAAAAGATGGACTGGACCCGCCGACTACGACTCAGTCACCTGCAATTGCTGATCAGCCTGGCCGAGACCGGAAGTATCAGTGAGGCTGCACGGGTGACGTTCACGACTCAGCCGGCCCTTTCGAAATGGCTGAAGGAACTGGAGGACAGTGTTGGCGCGCCCTTATTCGAACGCCATGCCCGCGGGCTCAAACCGACCTCTCAAGGACAGATGCTGCTGGGTCATGCACAGCGGGTTTTGAGTGAAATGGACCGGGCCCAGCAGAATCTGGCGGCCATGCAGGAAGGTAGTTCGTATCGTGTGGCCATCGGCACTTCACCTGCTTCTGCGCCTAACCTGGTGCCGGCGGCGATCATCCAGTTTCTGCGTTTACATCCCAATGCACAGGTGGAGCTTCAGGAAAACACCATGAATGTGCTGCTCGAGCGACTGGAGCAAGGGCAACTGGACCTGGTGGTTGGCCGCTTCGATAACTTCGCCCCACGTCACAGTCTGTGCAGCGAACTGCTGTATGAAGAGACCATGCGGGTGATCAGCAGGCCGGGACACCCGTTGACCTGCCAACCTTCACTGGACTGGGAGGCATTGCATGCCTTCGACTGGATTATGTGGCCGGTGGGCACGCCAATTCGCAGCAAGCTGGACATCGCCCTGACCAACGCCGGTCAACGGCCTTTACCCTATCGGGTGGAGTCATCCTCGCTGATTGCAAACCTGTGGCTGCTGCAATTGAGCGACATGCTCTCGATCGCCTCGGACCGCGTGGCCGACCACTTCACCCAGCGCGGCCTGATCGTCCCGCTGGAGTTTGAACTCGATGCCCTCGGCACATTGGGAATGTGCTGGCGCAAAGGGACAGAGAGCGACCCTGGGATCACCGACCTGCTCGATAGCCTGCGCTACGCGTCAGCCAATCAGATCGAGTTTCCGGATGCTCGCTGAATAAGGCGCCGTAGTGTCCTGTTAGCCACCACGTCATAGCTCGAGTTGCAGACACAAGCGTCGCGCTTCAGTGCGTACTACGCAAAAAGTCCTTGAGCCGCTGCGCCAGGCTTTCCAGGATTCGGGGGCTGTAATGCTGACGATCCCACGCAGCGTGCAGGGTGACCTCATGTTCAATTCCGGAGTAGGTGGCGAGGCCTGGATCAACACACCGTACAGACCGTAGCGCGGCAAATCGGTGACGACGCCTACTCCCCCGACCGTTGGCCGCGAGAGCCTGGATGATCTGCGATTTCGCGCAAGGATCCCCATGAACCACCATGCCCTACTAGTACAACGTTGATTCTCAGTATCTGCCTGATCACCTTGTTCGGTGCGCTCGGCTAGTCGCCATAAGCTAACCCCCAGTGGACAAGAGTTGGAGAAGACTGCCTGACGAGCCGTCAACTAGGTCCATCCCTGCCCTCCATCGCCAAATTTCCTGCGGGGGACATTGGCACACAGAAATCTTGCGTCCATCTCCTCCGGAAGAGGTGATGATTCCACCCAGAGTGTGAGTTAGCAGCGGATTTGGCACCGACCAGGACCTTGCAAGAGATTCCGAGCTGACCGCTAGAAGCCGCGGCCGACGGATCTTTCGAGGGTTCAGCGGCACTCAATCGGTGCCAACTACCTGCAAAATGGTTTTTCACCAAAACAGCAAGAAGTCGGGTGAATTTGCGGTCTGTTTGGCACTGCGGTTTGGGCCCAAAAACGTCGAATTTGGAGGTATGAATAAGGCTCTCGGACGCGATAGTTTGATTCCAAATCGGCCCCTGGGCCTTGTGATCAAAGGGCTCGACCGGCGACTAGAGACCTTCCGCAGACCTGGCGATTGCCCAACCACCCTCCCCGCCTCCCCGCGCTCTGTTCCGTTTCCCTAGCGCACAATCGGAAGTCCGGCCTAAAGGTGCTTCTGTTTGTCTTCAAAGGCACGGCCCGCGTGACGTACAGYCGGTTCGCTGATTTTGGATGGTGACCGTTAAGAACGAAGAATCGGAACTGAGCTTCCAAGGTTTAGTGCCGCGGAGCGGGTGAGGAAAAACGCCCTAATCGCCCGGAAACAGGGCGCTTGGCAAGGCTATCTGACATGCGAAAAAGCTGAGAAAGGAAGAGAAATATCAGACAGGATTGGTGCCAAAGGCAGCGCGAAAAAGGGCCAAAAGCGGCGTGAACTCACACCGGAGTCGCTTGAAACCCCGGTAACGCACACTCTACGTAAAATCCCCCACACAGTCAGACCGGCGGATAATCGAAATCTTCGGTGGGGCAAAAAGCGGGGCAAAAATCAGCAATGTAAAATACGATAAGCTATAAAAAAATCCAGTCACCGCTAAGTGACTGGATTTCTTGAAATTAAATGGTCGGGACGGAGTGATTCGAACACTCGACCCCTAGCACCCCATCTCCTTTTTCATACTTCTTGAAAGATCCCAAAATTTTACTCTGGATTTTTCTAAGCCAGTATTTGCTTGAGCTCCAGCGGTGTTCTGCTCTACGAGAGTCTAGTAACGTCCATTAAGAGCCGACGTTTTTGTGGGGGTAAAAGTAGGGGGAGTCCATTTCATGGCCAAAATTACCATCAAAGAACTCGAGTCGCTGACTCCCAACGATGCCGGCCGAATCCTCCGGGAGGATGGCAATCTGGCCGGTCGAATCTCCGTCCGCAAGGACGGTGTGTCGGTCAGCTTTTTCTATCGTTATCGCTGGGGCGACCAGAACAAAGAGTACGCCTGCGGAACCTGGCCGCGCAAATCCCTGACGGACATCCGCAAGGCACGCAACCAAGCCCGGGCGCTCATCGATGAGCAAATCAATCCTAACGAGCAAAAGAAGACCGCCAAGACACAGGCATACGCCGCGGCTGATATAGAGGCCGAACAGGTAAAGACGTCGAAGGCGCAAACACTGACCGTCCAGGATCTGGCCAAGGCCTGGCTGTTGGATGGCGTCGCGCGGAAAGACGGCAATGCCGAGTTGCAGCGCCGTTTTAACAAGGACCTATTCCCGGCACTTGGCAAGACCGCGGTGAGTAGTGTGTCCGAACACGATATTCGGGCGCTGACCCGCACCGTGGTCAACCGCGGCGCTCACCGRCAAGCCATCAGTTTCTTCGCCGACCTCACCCAGATGTTCAGCKGGGCCAGAAARCGCCAGCCYTGGCGGGCSTTRYTGRTCGAGGGCGAYCCGACGGAACTGGTCGACATCWCCCCCTTGATYCCKGCYGACTACGARGCSGAAAGAAGCCGSATCCTTTCSCCGGCKGAGCTATTGGAATTGCACAACCGCTTCCAGCAAATGACCGCCGATTACAACGCCCTCCCCGCSGGSCAAAAATAMGAYGGCATTCGGCCGTTGAMAAAAGAAACTCAACTCGCGCTCTGGATCAGCYTGGGCACSYTGTGCCGGATWGGCGARTTGCTSCARGCCGAAWGGAAAAAYGTCGATCTGGMCCRGCAGACCTGGTTCCTCCCCAGCGAAAACGTCAAAGGCACCCGKGGCAAGAAACARGACCACCATGTSTTCCTCTCCCCCTTCGCCCTGCATTTTTTTCAGGAACTCAAGACCCTGACGGGAGACTCCCAGTGGTGCTTTCCGAACAAGCAGGATGATGGGCATGTGGACGTAAAGGTGGTGAGTAAACAGGTCGGCGATCRCCAAGCCCGGTTCAAAAACCGCAAGGCCCTCTCAAGACGGCGTCACGACGACACCCTGCTCCTTGCCCACGGCCAAAACGGCGACTGGACGCCACATGACCTGCGCCGCACGGGCGCGACCATGATGCAGGCTTTGGGGGTCAGCCTGGACGTCATCGATCGCTGCCAAAATCATGTACTGGCAGGCTCGCGGGTGAGACGCCACTACCTGCATCACGACTATGCCGAAGAGAAGAAAAGCGCCTGGAACCTGTTGGGCGATCGACTCAGCGCCGTGCTGTCCTCAACTTACGCGCACACGCCAAACGAGTCGATGTTGTCTTTTCCAGCGTACGCGGCACCAGAGACGCGAACACCCTCATAGGCTGTTGCGCCCAGAGCTTGAGTCGGCCCGGGTAGCTGGCTGTTCTCGAGTAACTGCCGTGCGCGATTGAAGCGCAAGTCGTCCAGAATGCGACGAAACGAAGTCCCCAGACGGCGCAGTTCATGACGCAAGGTCCGCTCGGGCAATCCCAGAATCGCGGACACCTCTGCGACCGCTGGAAAGTCTTCGGTAAATAGGGTCAAGTGCGCACGCACCTGTTCGGCTAGGTTACTGCTGGTCTGTTCCTGTTTTTGCTTTTGCAACAGTTGATCGCATTGCTGGCGGTAGAGCGCTTTAGCCGTCGGATCGCCACTGGGCAGGTGCGATTGAAAGTGCACGTTATACATCCAGAAACGCCCTTTACTCGCGGCAAACCTCACTGAGCAACCATAAAACTGCTCATAGAGCTGGGCCTGCGCGGGCTTGGGGTAAGGAATGTCTACCTGAATGACGTGCAGGCCCTTGTGCAGGCTGGTCTGAATGTCGCGTATAAACTTGTAGGTGCCGGCCATCTGGATGGTCGACCATCAATCGCCGCGCTGGCTCTGCCAGCTTGAGTGGTGTCAGGGTCAAAGCATTAGTTTTCTCGCCGGGATGAAAACCAAGTTCGCTGAACAGATAGGTCAATTGTTGATAGCGCAGTCCGCAGTGCATGACCTCATAGACGGTATCGCAACTCAACATAAGCAGCCCCAGGGGACCGTAGCCGGCAAAGCCAACGCCACTTCCCATGCTCAGGCCGATGCTGGGCTCTTCCAGCTCTTCGGCTAACTCACAGAGCAGGCGTAGCTCCAGGTTACGATCAATACGGGCATCGGGGGCCAGGTGCTCCAGATTCAGACCATGGCGCTGTAGTAGCGGGGAGACATCCAAACCCTGCTTATGCAGGCTCTTGATGATGTAGATGAATCCGAGGATAGGGTGACTGGCCGTATTGGTTTTATTAGCTTGCCGGAATTATCAATTTATTCTCAATCCTAGCATAGCCCCAGCAAGTACAGGTTCCTAGACTGGCCCCGTCGAGTTTCCTCCCCGTCCAAGAATGCCTATGAACAACCAAGCACAAGCCGATACCGGCGTAAGAAAAATTATCGATGTCGTCATCATTGGTTCAGGTTTTGGTGGGCTGGGCATGGCCATCAAGTTGCGCGAAGCAGGTAACGACAACTTTGTTGTGCTAGAAAAGGCCGACGAAGTAGGCAGCACCTGGAGGGAAAACAGCTATCCGGGCGCTGCCTGCGATGTGCAATCGCACATGTATTCGTTTTCCTTTGCACCGAAGCACGACTGGAGCAAACGTTATGCAGGCTGGCAGGAAATCCAGCAATACATTCTGGATACGACAGATAAATTCGGCATCCGTCCATTCGTGCGCTTCAATCGTAAAGTCTGCGCCATGCACTTCGATCAGGCCAAGGGACTGTGGGCCGTCGACACCATGGCAGGTGAGCAGTTTGTTGCTCGCCATGTGGTAATGGCTTCCGGCCCCCTTCATGTCCCGTCTATCCCCACGCTTCCAGGGCAGGAAAAATTCAAGGGCCAAATATTCCACTCAGCGCAGTGGGACCATGATTACGATCTGACAGGCAAGCATGTACTGTCGATTGGCACGGGCAGCAGCGCTATCCAGTACGCCCCGGAAATTGCGCAAAAAGTGGCCAAGCTACACATCCTGCAGCGCACCCCTGCCTGGGTGATCCCACGAGATGAACGGGCCTATGCCAACTGGGAAAAACGCTTGTTTGCCAACGTGCCGCTCACCCGTTCGCTACATCGCGCACGGTTGTACTGGAGTAATGAAGCGCGCGTCTGGCTTTTTCCTGTCCGGCTATATCGGCAGGTTCGACGAACTGGGTTTCCTGAGCATTGTCGATCCCCAAGGCATATTGTTCAGTGCAACCATTCTGGGTGATGCCACCGACCACAATGGCTTTGGACGCAGGCTGATGACAATCTACAACCGAAAGTGCATTTTCGCTAATAGCGCGGATACCGAAGCAGGTTTTGAAACCCATCTGAAACAACATTTTCGCAATGTCACCTTCAAACGGGAAGGTTGTGTACTTATGTTCACTGCGACACTGCCAAAGCTTTAACAACCTTGAATTCCGTACGATTTGAGTCTAAAAACATGAGTGCCTTTTCAGTAAAAAATAAAAATAGCAGCTCCTTTAATATTGAACTTTCAAATGATATTGCCTGTAAACATCTGACAATAGCCAATTGGACAGTCCGATCCCAAGGCCGACTAATACTGGGAGGTCAGATACCTATGATAGTCAAGCGATCAGCTGCGAAAGAGCAAACAACATGGTAAGGCAATTAACGATTATTTTAGCTAGCAAGGAGCAGCGTCTGGCAATGATTGCTACCGTTCAGTTGGCCGCCAAGCCGGAGCTCGCTTGGTTCACTGAGCCTGACAAGGATCTAGATGATGTGTGTCTTATAATATTATTGCGCGACAAAGCTGTCGGATTTTGCATTTTTCGTCGTACGACATCTGAAATTCGTCGTTTGTTTATTTTTCCGGAGCACAGGCGAAATAAAATCGGGTCTCAAGCTATTACTAAACTCCTTGCGTTTTTTCGCCACGATGGGCATTCATTCATAATGTTGCAGTTTTCTGACGAGTCTGTGGCAGCATTCTTAGCAAAAGCATTCAAAGCTTATTCGTCATTCATTGTCGAGGAGGGGATGTTCTTAGTATCGACAAATACAAATTACGTGCAATGTTTCGACGAGAATGGATGACCTCACCGAATCATAAATCCGAGTAAACAGCCGCCACCCTTAGTTTGGTTGAAACACAGGTGTTCGGCAGAGGCCTTCCATGAGGAGTGGAGGTCCATCGTTTTATGTCCGACACATACAATCCACACGCCAAAATTCTCTATCGCCCAATTGAAGCGGCATTGCGCTGGTGCAATCTCTTTCATTTCGAAGCACAAATCAGGCAAGCAACTTTATCCTATCTTGATGAACTTTCTGCCCTATTCCCTCAATGGCCATGTCTGTATATAGCTACGGAAAAAATCTATGATGCCATACGAAACAAAGAATTACCGTATGGCAGTCTTGGTATTTCAGTCCCTTTGGGAAGTCATGTCGAGCCAGCTCAGCTAACAATCCGTCACTCTGATTTACGTCATTGGATGTAGGTCTACCATTCTGATCAAAAGCCAAGCTTTCTGTTTGGGTCACGCAGAGAAGATCAAGAGAAAATCAATCTAGGAACCTTTCTTGCGCTGCAAGCAGATCGGGACACGCTGCTACGAGAGCGCAACGCTCTACAGCAGCACCAACAAGATGTTTTACTTGATCTTCAAACAGTTGTGCTTGAATTGGATGACCTAAAGGCAATGGCCAAAACACAGTGCGCGCAAGTTGGCAACTGCCGAGCCTGTGAATGGGACCTGGCAGCATGCGTTCGTTTCGCTCGTGAGAATCATCGAGGATCCGGTGGACCATCTCCTTGCCTTCCGCACTCAGGCAAAGCAGTGCGCTGCGCCCGTCCTCAGGGTTGGGTTGACGCTCCCATCCGGAGTCACCGGCCATGATCTTCGAACGCAAGATACCCATGCCACCGTCCCAACTGTCTTCATGAATGTTCAGCCCTTCGGATCGCAGGGGATCGAAGAACACTTCTCGCTGCGCATCTTGAAAAATGCCCCCCCAAGACACCAAGGTGACCTGAGCCGAAGCATTGCTGGCCAGAACAACCCCAGCCAATAAACCGCAGATACTCGAAGAAAGCTTATGGTTCATGGACGTACCCTCAGTGCAGGCAGTCGGCAATATCGGAATGTTTTTTTTCACCGACTCGCTACAACTGTAAGCTACGCTCGCGCGGATAGCCGTGTGCACAGCCGGCCATGTAGCGCAGAACGTCAGCGGCGACGCCCACGTTGATTTCGGCAAAGCCCAAAGGCATGCCGTTATCGACGCTTTCGACTTGAGCCAGAAGTGCCATATTGGCTTCGATCAAATCGGCCAGGCGCAGGATCAGGCGTTCACGATCCAGCGGCGACAGTCCGCGCCAGGATGGCTGATTGAAAGCACGATGAGCAGCCTGCACAGCGGCGTCGATATCCGCGGCATTGCCTGCCCCGATAGCACTGATCTGATGACCACTGGAGGGGTCGAGCACAGCAATGCTGGCTGTAGGCGCCTGCCACTGCCCATCAAAAAGTGACCGTGTGTGTGCTCGAGAAATACACGAGCTGCAGGGCCCAGGCGTGAACAATCATTACTGTCGATCGCCATGACTCAGGCTTCTTGTTACCCCAATGGGGCATTGAACATGACCCCATAGTAGGAAGCAGTAGAAGATCGGCCTATACCCGTCCAAGGTGACCCCTACACCGGCTCGTCCGTGAAGTCGTGTATGTGGAGCATGTCGATTTGGATGCGGCTAGCCAGTAATGACTACACCCGTCAAAAGTCTCCTTTGAACCCAAGGTTCCAAGACGCGCGCAACGCTGCTTTTTTCAATGCCCTGACCTGTTCAGGATCCAGTTCACGAGAAATATTCTGCACGGTCGCCACCAGCGCTACAGTGCCGATAAATTCCTCGTTGATGCCTAATATCGGAGCAGCGATAGCAGAAATTCCCAGTGTTTCTTCCTCGATGGCTGACGCCCAACCTTGAGACCTCGCTTCGCTGACCTGGTGCACCAAATCGGCACGGTCGGTCACCGTATTCACCGTGATGGCGGGCAACTCGCCTGGGAGTTGATCCATGCTCAACTGCTTGGCAAAGGCCAGCGCGACCTTGCCCTGGGCGTTGCAATGCAGCTGCAGTTCAGTGCCGATACGCACACCAATTTCAAGCGCGGATTTACCCAATAGCGTTTCGACCACTATCAACCGGCGCGCTTGAAGCACCGACAGAACCACCGTCAATCCCAGTTCGTCTCGCAGATCTCGAATGGCGTCAGCGGATGCACTTAGCAGGTCGATGCCGCTGGCGGCTACCTGCCCGAGCACATAGGCCTGGATGCCCAGTCGATACTTTGAGGTCTGCGGGTTTTGACTCAAGTAACCGCGCTCGACCAGAGTCTTCAGGTGCCTGAACACTGAGCCTTTAGTAGTCCCCAGTTGTACGGCCAACTCACTGACCCCAATCTCATCCCCCGCGCTTGCCACTCGTTCGAGCACATCGAGGGCCAGTTGCACCGATCTGACTCCACCTTTCCCTGCATCGTCGCTCATATTTGATCCCGTTCATGCGATTCATCGAAGCCCGCGTCGAGCTGGCAAGCTTTGTGCTAAAGCACTGTGTTCGCGTAGGCGAAACGATACAACTGTATATCATCGATAAACAAGTCTGTGACTCTGCATTTTCGCCTTACTGAACTCCTCATCTCGACATCTCACCGACCGCAGCATAAGCGGATGATTTCTCGACAAAAGTCTTTCCCCTTACAAAAATCCATCGAATAATTTTTCTTCCAACGAAACGTTATTGCTTACAGCGATACACAAAACATTTGACGATCACCGCCAATAGTCGTAAAAATGAAACTACGTACCGCATACGCATACGACTGATTAATGATTTAAGAGGATGACGTCATGACCGCTCGTGATTCGGCCCTGGCCAAGCGAGACATCGCCCACCATCTCCACTCGCAGACCAATCTGCGACTGCACGAACAACTCGGTCCATTGCTGATCGAGCGTGGCGAGGGCATTCATGTATTTGATGACCAAGGCCGGCGCTACATCGAGGGCATGTCAGGCCTGTGGTGTGCAACGCTGGGCTTCAGCCAACCGCGTCTGGCTGAAGCGGCGTATGCGCAAATGTTGAAGCTGCCCTATCAGCAGACCTTCGCGCACCGCAGTCATGGACCGGCCGCAGACCTGGCCGCCGAATTGATTGCCCACGCACCGGCGGGCCTGGAAAAAGTGGTGTTCCAGAGTTCAGGATCGGAAGCAATCGATACCGCGATCAAATTCGTTCGCTACTACCACATTGCGCTGGGAAAACCGGGCAAGACACGCCTGATTGCACGTCACCGCAGTTACCATGGCACCACACTGGCCGCCGCCAGCCTCACCGGTTTGCCCAACATGCATAAAGGTTGGGGCGAGCCCCTGGCCGACGTCATCCATGTGCGTTGCCCACACCTCTATCGCCAAGGCCTTCCCGGGGAAACCGAAGAAGCGTTCTCCACCCGCCTAGCCGAAGAGTTGGAGCAGACCATTCTCGACGCTGGCCCTGAAACCATTGGCGCCTTCTTCGCTGAGCCTGTGATGGGCACCGGTGGCGTGATCCTGCCGCCAGCCGGGTATTTCGCCAAGGTTCAGACGGTACTGCGCAAGTACGACATTCTGATGGTGGCCGACGAAGTGATCTGTGGCTTCGGGCGCACCGGCTATTACTGGGGCTGCCAGGCAATGGGCATTCAGCCCGACATGCTGACCTGTGCCAAAGGTTTGTCCGCAGCGTTTCAGCCGATCTCGGCTTTGCTGCTCAGCGATCAGGTCTATCAGGTCATCGCCGATCAGAGCAATACCCTGGGTGGCCTGGGGCACGGCTACACCTACGGAGGGCATCCGGTGGCCGCAGCCGTTGCACTGGAAACCCTGCGCATGTACGACGAGTTGGCTATCGTCGAACACGTTGCCGAGGTTGCCCCGGCCTTCCAGGCTGGCATCAAAGCCTTTGCCGATCATCCACTGGTGGGCGATGCACGCGGCATCGGTCTGATGGCGGCACTGGAGTTCGTCGCTGACAAGCAGACCCGTGAACCCTTCCCCGCCGAATTCAAAGTGGCCAGCAAGGTCAGCGATGTCCTGCAACGCAACGGCATCCTGCTGCGCGCACTGGGCGACACCCTGGTGATGGCACCGCCGCTGATCGTCGATGCCGATCAGATCCAGACTATTCTCAAGGCTGTGGCTCAGGCACTCGATGAAGTCCTCGCGGGTATCCGGTCATGACCGCACAATCCGGCCGCGCGCTTACCAGGGTCCCTATGCCACTACCCGACAACATCGAAGCACCCGTAGCGGAAAGTCCGGTACTGGTCCGGTTCGAAGGTGTRCACAAAACATATGACGAGCGCAGCTGGGTCGTAGACAACCTGGATTTGAACATCCGCCAGGGCGAATTTCTGTCCCTGCTGGGCCCCAGCGGATCGGGAAAGACCACCACACTGATGATGCTTGCCGGTTTTGACGCGCCAGACCGTGGCCGTATCCTCATGGACGGCACTGACATCAGTAAACTGCCGGCTTATAAACGCGACATGGGCGTGGTCTTTCAGAGTTACGCCTTGTTCCCGCACATGAGCGTGGCCGAGAACGTCGCCTTCCCCCTCAACTTGCGCAAAATACCGGCCGCCGAAGCAAAGGTTCGCGTCAAGGAAGCGTTGGACCTGGCT
>NZ_JBFUIC010000009.1:0-61382 GCF_056402075.1 Pseudomonas sp. P4_C3 | reverse complement strand
GATCACACCGATTTCATGCTGATCCTGGGTGGCAACCCGCTGGCTTCAAACGGCAGCATCATGACCGTGCCAGATGTGGAAAAACGCTTGAAGGCGATACAGGCCCGGGGCGGCAAAGTGGTGGTGGTCGATCCGCGCCGTAGTGAGACGGCGGCGATTGCCGATCAGCATCTGTTTGTGCGCCCGGGTGGTGATGCCGCGCTGTTGTTCGGCATGCTCAATACCTTGTTCGCTGAAGGTCTGACCCGCGACAGCCATCTGCCGGTGGACGGCCTGGAGGACGTGCGCGAGGCCGTCGCGCCGTTCACTGCCGAGGCCATGAGTCCGTTGTGCGCCGTACCGGCCGAACAGATCCGCCAGTTGGCGCGGGACTTCGCCGCGGCACCGAGTGCAGTCTGCTATGGCCGCATGGGCGTTTCGACCCAGGCCTTCGGTACGCTGTGCCACTGGGTGGTGCAGTTGATCAATCTGGTCACCGGCAATCTCGATCGCGTGGGTGGTGCCTTGTGCACCGAGCCAGCGGTGGATCTGGTGGCGACGACTTCGGGCGGGCATTTCAATCTGTGGCAGAGCCGGGTTTCCGGGCGCCCGGAATACGCCGGAGAACTACCTGTCTCGGCGCTGGCCGAAGAGATGCTCACCGAAGGGGAGGGGCAAGTCCGGGCGTTGATCACTGTGGCAGGCAATCCGGTGCTGTCCACGCCCAATGGCCGAAAGCTCGAGCAGGCGCTGGACGGGTTGGAGTTCATGGTCAGTATCGACCTGTACATCAATGAAACCACGCGTTACGCCGACTTGATCCTGCCGTCCACATCGGCGCTGGAAAACGACCATTACGACACCACGTTCAACCTGTTTGCGGTGCGCAACGTCAGCCGCTTCAACCGCGCCATCCTCTCCAAGCCCGAAGGTGCATTGCACGACTGGGAGATCTTCGTCGGCCTGGCCAAGACATTTGCCGCCAGGACCGGTAAAGAGTTGAAACCCACCATCGCCCCCGCACAAATGATCGATCGCGGTCTGCGCATGGGGATGTACGGCGACACGTCAGAGCACAAACTTTCGCTGGCGACTTTGTTCGATCATCCCCATGGCGTCGACCTGGGCGCTCTCAAGCCTAACCTGGCACCCCGCCTGAAGACTGCCAATCAACGCATCCAGGCCGCGCCGGCCGCGATTCTCGCTGACCTGACGCGCTTCGCAGCCTTGCAGGCGCCGGCCGCCGACGAGTTGTTGATGATTGGCCGCCGGCATGTACGCAGCAACAACTCATGGATGCATAACTATCATCGGTTGGTGAAGGGCAAACCACGTCACCAGTTGCTGATGCATCCGGACGACCTGGCCAGTCGCGGGCTCAGTGACGGGCAACGTGTGCGGGTCAGCTCGCGGGTGGGGGTAATTGAGGTCGAAGTGCTTGGCAGTCTGGACATGATGAAAGGCGTGGTCAGCCTCCCTCACGGCTGGGGTCACGCGCGGCCGGGCGTGCAAATGTCGATTGCCAGCAGTCAGCCGGGCTCAAGCGCCAACGACCTGACCGACGAATGCCGGCTTGACGAACTGTCGGGAAATGCCGCGCTCAATGGCGTACCGGTGACCGTGGCCGCAGCTTGAGTCAGTCTGACGGAGAGACCGAGCAGCGCGCTCGGCTTTCCGTTACAATGCGCCACCGTGCCGACCCATGAGTCGGAAAGTTCAGCCGAGGTGCTCCATGGATATCATCGAAACGATTAAAGAGCAGATTGCCAACAACACCATTCTGCTTTACATGAAAGGCTCGCCGAATGCCCCGCAGTGCGGCTTCTCCGCGAAAGCCGCGCAGGCCGTGATGGCGTGTGGCGAAAAGTTTGCGTACGTGGACATCCTGCAGAACCCGGAAATCCGCGCCAACCTGCCAAAATACGCCAACTGGCCAACCTTCCCACAGCTGTGGGTCGCCGGTGAGCTGGTCGGCGGTAGCGACATCATGACTGAAATGGCTGCTGACGGTTCGCTGCAGAGCCTGATCAAGGACGCCGCCGCCAAGGCAGCTGCTCCAAAGACCGAAGCCTGATTCGCTTGGCTCCCCTGTAGGAGCTGCCGCAGGCTCGGGCCGCGTTCGGACGATCTTTTGATCTTCGGCAAATAAAAAGCCCCGCTACTCGAAAGAGTGCGGGGCTTTTTATTGTGTCTGGATAGTTACTGCAAAGTTGCCGCTGCAATCCCCAGGATCGCAGCCTGCGGCAGCTCCTACTCTTCGCCCATCTGCGATTGCAGATAGTTCTCGAGTCCGATTTTATCGATCAGGCCCAACTGGGTTTCCAGCCAGTCGATATGTTCTTCTTCGGACTCGAGGATATCTTCAAGCAGCTCACGGCTACCGAAGTCGCCGACTGTTTCGCAATGAGCGATAGCCACCTTGAGGTCAGCGTGACCGGTGCGTTCGATACGCAGATCGCACTCCAGCATTTCCTTGGTGTGCTCGCCGATGTGCAGCTTGCCCAGGTCCTGGACGTTCGGCAGGCCTTCAAGGAACAGGATCCGCTTGATCAGCTTGTCCGCGTGCTTCATCTCGTCGATGGATTCGTGGTACTCGTGCTTGCCGAGCTTGTTCAGGCCCCAATCTTCATACATGCGCGCATGCAGGAAGTATTGATTGATCGCGACCAGCTCATTGGCGAGGATCTTGTTGAGATGCTGGATGACTGTAACGTCGCCTTTCATGATGGGGTCCTGCCCTTTATTAGCTGTCAATAGGGCAGAGTCTGAGCCGCGTATTTAAGGGTGTCAAACCTAAGTTATTGAAACTTAAATGAAAATTAATCTGAATAAGAATGTTTGTGTTCCGCGTCTAGAGCATAACTAGTTGATTTTGAGGCATAAAAAAACCGGACGTATGTCCGGTTCTTTGATATTCGATAGTTAGGCCGCGGTAAATTCTGCTGGAAAGGGAATTGCAGCCTGGGCCGTTTGCAGTTTGGTCAGGGTCTCGCGGACCACTTCCTTGGCGAGGCAGGCACATTTGCCGCATTGACTGGCAACGCCGGTAGCCACACGGACTTCCTTGTAGCTGCAGCATCCTTCATAGATCGCATCGCGGATTTGACCGTCGGTGACGCCAGTGCAGAGGCAAACATACATAAGGAAGGTCCGTCGCTGATTGTGACTCAATTGCGATGGATCTTAATGTTAACGAGAATGATTGTCAAAGTGGTTTCAGGGCACTTTTTGTCATAAATGGGTATGGCTGACGAACGGTCTGCCTGGCAAATTGGTGATGCAAAACCGTCGGGGATTTCATCGTACGGGGAAAAAACAGCTAAGCCAGCTCAAACACGCGGTGTATGATGGCCGGTCTTTTGCGACCGGGGATCGTGTCACAGGGCTGTCGCCTCAGGGTGGCAGGCTGATGCGAACCCTGTTTCTCACGCTATTACACCAGGAGATATCCAATGAGCGTACTCGTAGGCAAGCAAGCCCCTGACTTCACCGTACCGGCCGTACTCGGCAATGGCGAGATCGTTGACAGCTTCACCCTGTCCTCGGCGATCAAAGGCAAATACGGCCTGGTGTTCTTCTACCCACTGGACTTCACCTTCGTTTGCCCGTCCGAGCTGATCGCTCTGGACAACCGCATGTCTGAGTTCAAGGCACGCAACGTTGAAGTGATCGCTGTTTCGATCGACTCGCACTTCACCCACAACGCATGGCGCAACACTCCAGTGAACAATGGCGGTATCGGCCAGGTTCGCTACACCATGGCTGCCGACATCAAGCAGGACATCATGAAGGCCTACGACGTTCAGTCCGCTGACGGCGTGGCTTTCCGTGGCGCGTTCCTGATCGACGACAAAGGCGTTGTCCGCTCGCAGATCATCAACGACCTGCCGCTGGGCCGTAATATGGAAGAGCTGCTGCGTCTGGTCGACGCTCTGCAATTCCACGAAGAGCACGGCGAAGTCTGCCCTGCCAACTGGAAAAAAGGCGACAAAGGCATGAACGCTTCGCCTGAAGGCGTTGCGGCTTACCTGACCGAGCACGCTGCCGCTCTGTAAGGCGCACGCTCCAGCTATAAAAAGCAGGTACAAAAAAACCGGCCATCGAGGCCGGTTTTTTTATGGGCGGGATTTTTGCCCACTGTAGGAGCGAGCTTGCTCCGGGCGGCGATCCGACGATGGTCGTCAACGATGACGCTGGGAGCCTGACACCCCGCAGTGTTCTTTAGTCCATCGCGAGCAGGCTCGCTCCCACAAAGAGCCAACAGCATCAATCGTCGAAATCTTCCCAGCCGCCCATTTGCTTCCAGCGATTGACGATGCCGCAGAACAGCTCAGCGGTCTTCTCGGTGTCGTAACGGGCCGAGTGAGCCTCGCGGCCATCGAAATCGATGTCCGCAGCCTGGCACGCCTTGGCCAGCACGGTTTGGCCGTAGGCCAGGCCCGCGAGCGTTGCGGTATCGAAACTGGAGAACGGATGGAACGGATTGCGCTTCATGTCCAGGCGCGCAACCGCTGCATTCAGGAAGCCCAGGTCGAAGCTGCTGTTATGCCCGACCAGGATCGCCCGTTTGCAACCATTGGCCTTGAGGGCTTTGCGCACGCCGCGGAAGATATCGTTCAGGGCAGACTCTTCACTCACGGCCATGCGCAGCGGGTGATCGAGCTTGATCCCGGTGAACTCCAGGGCCGCCGCTTCGATGTTCGCGCCTTCGAACGGCTCGACACGGAAGAAGTAGGTGTGATCCGGATAAACAAAACCCTTTTCATCCATGGCGATGGTGGTCGCGGCGATCTCCAGAAGGGCGTCGGTGGCCGAATTGAAGCCACCGGTTTCTACGTCGACGACAACCGGCAGGTAACCACGGAACCTGGCCGCCATTGGATGACGAGGGCCGCCTCCGCCGCCATTGCCTTCCAGTTCGTCGTCGAAATGGTCTTCACTCACGCGTGTTCCTCCAGCAGGCGCCAGCGCAGTTTTTCACCGGCGCGCAGCGGGATAACGGTCAGCTCGCCAAATGGCAGGCTGGTCGGGGTGGTCCATTCTTCGCGGACCAGGGTGATGCGATCGGTGTTGGCCGGCAGGCCGTAGAAGCGCGGGCCGTTGAGGCTGGCGAAGGCCTCGAGCTTGTCCAGCGCATTGCGCTGTTCGAAGGCTTCGGCATACATCTCGATTGCCGCATAGGCGGTGTAGCAACCGGCGCAACCGCAGGCCGCTTCCTTGGCGTGCTGGGCGTGGGGCGCCGAGTCGGTGCCGAGGAAGAACTTCTCGCTGCCGCTGGTGGCGGCGTCGAGCAGGGCTTCCTGGTGGGTATTGCGCTTGAGGATCGGCAGGCAATAGAAGTGCGGCCGGATCCCGCCCACCAGCATGTGGTTACGGTTGTACAGCAGGTGGTGAGCCGTGATGGTCGCGCCGACGTTGGCCGAAGCCGAGTTGACGAACTGCACGGCGTCCGCGGTGGTGATGTGCTCGAAGACCACTTTGAGGGTCGGGAAGCGCTCGACCACACGGCGCATGTGTTCATCGATGAAGATTTTTTCGCGGTCGAACACGTCGACATCACCACGGGTGACTTCACCGTGAACCAGCAACGGCATCCCGACTTCGGCCATGGCCTCGAGTGCGGGGAAAATCTTGTCGATGCTGGTGACGCCAGAGTCCGAGTTGGTGGTCGCGCCGGCCGGGTACAGCTTGGCGGCGTGAATGAATCCGCTGGCCTTGGCCTCGCGAATTTCTTCAGGCTGGGTGCGGTCGGTCAGGTACAGGACCATCAGTGGCTCGAACAGGCTGCCGGCCGGGCGGGCAGCGAGAATCCGCTGGCGATAGCCGTCGGCTTCGGCCGCGTTGCGCACCGGTGGAACCAGGTTGGGCATGATGATGGCGCGGCCAAAGGTGCGCGCGACATCCGCGACGGTATTGGTCAATACGGCACCATCGCGAAGATGAATATGCCAGTCGTCGGGACGCAGCAGGGTCAGGCGGTCGGACATGAGGGGATTCCAGGCGGGTCAAACTCAAGGGAATGCTACCGGAAAAGACTCTTGCAGGCACTCGCTATCAAGTTTTGCGCGAAGCTTCCGATATCCAACGGGTATGCCGTAAACATGTGTGTGTCGGTCTTTTTGTTGTAGAAGCCAGTGGAGCCTCCCGTGYGCCAGCGTTTTTTTGCCTTGCTCAGTGTGTTTGCCAGCCTTCCCGCGATGGCGCTCACTTTCCAGACCCGTCTGGAGAGCATTGAGTGGACGGTCGAGGGTGACAAGTTCGAATGCCGCATGACTCAGCCGATTACCGACTTCGGTTCGGGCGAGTTCGTGCGTCGTGCCGGCGAGCAGGCGACGTTTCGTCTGAAAACCTACAACCCGATGATTGGCGGTGGCTCGGCGACGCTGCTGGCCGCTGCCGCGCCGTGGCAACCGGGGCGTAACGATATCAACCTGGGCACGGTGAGAATCGGCAGCGGCAACGTGGTGTTCAACAGTTCACAGGTTCAGGCCGGACGCCTGATCAGCGGACTGATGGACGGTCGCAGCCCGGTGGTTCGCCATTTCGCGGGGGATGGCCGGGTGTCGGAAGTGCGCTTGCTGCCGGTCAGGTTCACCAAGGCGTTTGCCGATTACCAAAGCTGCGTGGCCAAACTGTTGCCGCAGAACTTTGAGCAGGTGAAACAATCCGAAATCGGCTTCCCCGGCGGCGGAATCGAGCTCGACGGCGCCGCGAAGGCCAAGCTGCAGGTGATGCTGGAGTACATGAAGGCCGATCCGACGGTCAATCGCATCGAGCTCGACGGTCACTCCGACAACAGTGGCAACCGTCTGACCAACCGCGACTTGTCGCGGCGCCGGGCCCTGGCAGTGATGGAGTTCTTCAAGGCCAACGGCATCCAGGAGTCGCAAATCACCGTGCGTTTCCATGGTGAGCGTTATCCGTTGGCGCCTAATACCAACAACGCCAACCGCGCGAAGAACCGACGGGTAGCGGTACGCCTGGAGCGCGGAGCACCTGTGGAACAAGTCGCCCCGCAAGCGACGAAAGCGGCCACTTCGGCAACTTCCTGACCCGGCGGTCATCGTCGCGCCCTCGACAGAATCTGTCGCTTCGTCGTCATAAGCTGTCGCGCCACTGTAAATTATTCTGTATGAGCGGTAGACTTCCCGGCTTTCCGTAGAACCCCGTGGAGTGATGGCATGGCGGACGTAAACAAGGTCGTTCTGGCGTATTCCGGCGGCCTGGACACTTCGGTGATCCTCAAGTGGCTGCAGGATACTTATAACTGTGAAGTGGTGACCTTCACCGCTGACCTGGGTCAGGGCGAAGAGGTCGAACCTGCACGCGCCAAGGCTCAGGCCATGGGCGTGAAAGAGATCTACATCGACGACTTGCGCGAGGAGTTCGTGCGCGATTTCGTTTTCCCGATGTTCCGCGCCAACACCGTTTACGAAGGCGAGTACCTGCTGGGTACTTCCATCGCTCGTCCGCTGATCGCCAAGCGCCTGATCGAAATCGCCAACGAAACCGGCGCTGACGCCATTTCCCACGGCGCCACCGGCAAGGGCAACGACCAGGTTCGTTTCGAATTGGGCGCGTACGCCTTGAAGCCTGGCGTGAAAGTGATCGCTCCGTGGCGCGAATGGGACCTGCTGTCCCGTGARAAGCTGATGGATTACGCCGCGAAGCACGCGATTCCGATCGAGCGTCACGGCAAGAAGAAATCCCCGTACTCGATGGATGCCAACCTGCTGCACATCTCCTATGAAGGCGGCGTGCTGGAAGACACCTGGACCGAGCACGAAGAAGACATGTGGCGCTGGACCGTTTCCCCGGAAAACGCACCCGACAAGCCGCAGTATCTGGAACTGACCTACCGCAACGGCGACATCGTCGCGCTGGACGGCGTCGAAATGACTCCGGCCACCGTGCTGGCGACCCTGAACCGTATCGGTGGCGAACACGGTATCGGCCGTCTCGACATCGTCGAGAACCGCTACGTGGGCATGAAGTCCCGTGGCTGCTACGAAACCCCGGGCGGCACCATCATGCTGCGTGCCCACCGTGCGATCGAATCGATCACCCTGGACCGCGAAGTGGCTCACCTCAAGGACGAGCTGATGCCCAAGTACGCCAGCCTGATCTACACCGGCTACTGGTGGAGCCCTGAGCGTCTGATGCTGCAACAGATGATCGATGCGTCCCAGGTCAACGTGAACGGCGTTGTGCGCCTGAAACTGTACAAGGGCAATGTGATCGTCACTGGCCGCAAGTCCGACGACTCGCTGTTTGACGCCAATATCGCGACCTTCGAAGAAGATGGTGGCGCGTACAACCAGGCGGATGCAGCGGGCTTCATCAAGCTCAACGCCTTGCGCATGCGCATTGCAGCGAACAAAGGCCGGAAGCTGTTCTGAGACCTTTGATATCGTGATGGATGCCTGATCTCGTCCAGGACGAGGTCAGGCACCTGAAAACGGGGTGTGACGCCAGTTACTACGTTGTCGGGTGTTTTCGTTTTCGCTGATGATTTTCTGTTTTTCTCCTGCCAATGGTTTGTCCTGTTCTACGTGTTGTTGTCTGCTGGTTGTCCGGCTTGATCAATGACCGACAACCTGTGCGAGTCCAGATTGTAGGCAACATAAAAGGCGACGCAGCGCTTCCTGGTCTGCTTTGAATGTTTAAGCGCACTGGCTTTCAGTAAAGCCTCCGAAACGGCACAAGTGACAAACAGAATCACGTACGCCTCCTTTTCCCGTGGCCTCTGGATTTTTTCCAGCAGCGCTCCAAACTCGACCTCCTTGCTCATCCAGCGTGCATCCACGATGTACAGGTCTTTTATAAACTCCGGTAACTGAAGTTGATGCTGAACAAATACGGTGGTTTGCAGGCCAATCTCCATTGGCGGGTCCTGTGCGCCGCAGGGCGTCCGAGCTGACTGCCGGTCATTCGTTGACGTTTCCAGAGCGGAACTCCCAGAGGACTTCCCGGACGCTTTTTTTTCCGGCCGCCCGGCATCATCCATAACCTTCATGAAGTGTTTGCCCTTTTCAAAGTCGGAAGGCGCATAAAGTGATTTGTAGTTGAAGTTGAGTGTCGCGAAAAAAAGCAAAAGTAAATAAAACGGAAAGCTGATCAGAAACCAGACATAGAGTTCTCTTTCCTCTTGGTCAAGGAAGGGTAGGGAAACGGCTGCCGAAGTTTCAGAGAGCGCTGCAAATATCGCGATAATTGTCATCGGGTTGTTAATTCGTTTTTTATCATGTTCTATATTCATGCTCTATTGTCTTTTCTTGAATGGTTTATGAAAATGGTTTGATGTGGTAGTTGTTGTTGTGTTTTCTTCGATTTTTTTGAGTGCTGGTGGTGCTTTAATGATTGCTCAAAAAATATTATTTGCTGTAAGAGTAATTGGATGCTTGGTGTGTGATATTTCCGGTGTGAATGTTGAGTGCGAAAATATCAGTTACGTTTTAACGAAGGAGTAGAGGCTTATGTTTGTCAGGGCGCGACTGTTCAGGCCGGCTCTCGGAAAATTTTGGTCGTAAATCGATAGAGGCAGCTGCTGGAAAGTGCGACACACTGACGCTGACACAGTTTTCAACTCATTCCGTTCGAGGGATTATTGTAGGAGAAATCCGTGTTGTTTGTAGGGGATGTCTCTTGGTGTGGGTGGCCGGAAGGGACGACATGCCATGGGTGAAACGACTAGGCTATTGTGCGGGCTCTAAAAATTCGAACAGCGAAAATTGGACTTGCCCATGAATAAAGTGCTGATCGTGGATGATCACCCCGTCATTCGTCTTGCGGTACGTATGCTAATGGAACGTCATGGCTACGAAGTTATTGCAGAAACCGATAATGGTGTGGATGCACTGCAACTAGCCCGTGAACTTATGCCGGATATTGTCATTCTGGATATCGGGATTCCGAAGCTGGACGGGTTGGAAGTCATCGCGCGTTTGTCTTCGACCTCAATGCCGATGAAAGTTCTGATCCTGACTTCCCAGGCGCCGGGGCATTTTTCAATGCGTTGCATGCAATCCGGTGCGGCCGGTTATGTCTGCAAACAACAAGACCTGACGGAGTTGCTCAGTGCGATAAAGGCCGTGTTGTCAGGCTACAGTTACTTTCCTAATCAAGCCTTGCATACCGTGCGTTGCAGTTTGGGGAACGCCAGTGAGGCCGATATGGTTGATCGATTGTCGGGGCGGGAAATGATGGTCCTGCAACAGTTGGCCCGAGGAAAGACCAATAAAGAGATTGCCGATGGAATGTTTCTCAGCAATAAAACAGTCAGTACTTACAAGACCCGCCTGTTGCTCAAACTGAATGCGAGGTCTCTGGTCGATTTGATCGAGTTGGCACAACGCAATGGTCTGGTGTGATGACGTAACTGTGCGACAAGGGGCGTCTGCGAGAGTATGGCACTTAAAAAAAAGCCTCCGTTTCGGGAGGCTTTCAGGTGTCATAAGTCAAAATCGTAATCGGCCAATTGCTTTTGCAGTCGGCGCTCCTCCAGCAGATTGTCGATGGTGCGGCGTTTGCTCAGATTAGTTTTCGCTACTTCAACCACCGGCTCAGCGTCATCGGTGTCGGCGGTGGTGAAGTCGTCTTCTACGTCCAATTGCTCTTTGCCAGTACTCATTTAGTTACTCCAGGCTAAGAAGGCCTTTGGCGCTCCTTATATCGACAATCTCCCGGCGGGTAAAAAAGATTTTTTCAATCGATAAATCAAAAAACCCAAGAGCGCCTCAATCGTCGGAGGTTTTGTGCTTGTATTCGCACAAGTCCTCGATCCGGCAGCTTCCGCATCGTGGCTTGCGAGCCAGGCAAACATAGCGGCCGTGAAGGATCAGCCAGTGATGGGAGTCGAGCAGGTACTCCCGGGGCACGAATTTCATCAGTTTTTTCTCGACTTCCACCACATTCTTGCCAGGAGCAATGCCGGTCCGGTTGCTGACCCGGAAAATATGCGTGTCGACGGCCATGGTCAGCTGACGGAATGCCGTATTGAGTACCACATTCGCAGTTTTGCGGCCGACACCGGGCAGCGCCTCAAGCTCTTCGCGCGTTTGTGGCACTTCACCGGTGTGGCGCTCGACTAGCAAGCGGCAGGTCTCGATCACGTTTTTCGCTTTGCTGTTGTACAGGCCGATGGTCTTGATGTACTCCGACAGTCCTTCGACACCCAGGGCATGGATCGCTGCCGGGGTATTGGCGATCGGGAACAGCTTGGCTGTGGCCTTGTTGACGCCGACATCGGTCGACTGCGCCGAGAGAATCACGGCAATCAGCAATTCGAACGGTGAGGAATAGGCCAGTTCGGTCTTTGGTTCCGGGTTGTCCTCGTGCAGCCTGCGGAAAATTTCCAGACGTTTTGCGGCATTCATGGGCAGTACGTTTCCTCGAAGACGATCAATGTGTGGACTTGGGTCGCCAAGCCTGCCAGGCGGCGATCAGCAGTCCGAGCAGAATGAACCCGCCAGGGACCAATGTGGCCAGGCGCAGACCGCCATCCGCCATCAGCACCCAGCCTTGCCAGTCAGCTTGCGTTGTGCCGGTCAGCCACGACAAGTGGCTTCCAAGTGTCCCGTTGCCGATGAGTTCGCGCAGCAGGCCCAGCGCGATCATCAGAGTGGCAAACAGGCCATTGAGTCGCAGGCGTTGGCGCCAGCCGTTCTGAAAGAACCCGGTGTGCTCGAGTACGACGCATTGCAAGGCGATCAAGGCGCCATAAAACCCCAGATGCTGCTGCCACTGTAGCGACCAGGCCTGTGCCATGAGTTCCGCGCAACTGATGAGCGTGGCCGCCAACAGGATGCTGGCCAGCAAGCGGGTCGCCGGGACCAGTCGGGATCGCAGGGCGCCCATGGCCAGACTGAACAACTGGGTCACCACCATGAACATCAGGCACAGGCCAAGTGCGGCCATCAGCGACTCGGTAGCGCCGATCAGCGGCGTCAGCATCAAGGCGTTGCGCGGAGTCGATGAGTTATCCATGGGCAGGGTTTCCGAGCAGTTGTTGCCGGTGTTCATCGAAGTAGCGCAACGCATCGTGGACGGCATTGATCACCGCCCTTGAGGTGATAGTCGCACCAGCGATCTGATCGAACTGCCCCTGATCCTTTTTCAACGCCCAGCCACTGTCGCCCGGTTCTGTTCGAGACTTGCCGGAAAAAACCTGAAGCCAGGTATTGGGCCAGTCGGCGATCCGCGCACCCAGTCCTGGGGTTTCCGACTGTTTGAGGGTTTTGACGCCCAGCAACCTGCCATTGGCGTCGACAGCGATCAACAGGTCGATGGCACCAGCGTAGCCAAGGGTTTGACTGCGCAGCAATACCGCGACGGGTTGATCGGTTTTGGTCGCCAGATAACCCCCGAGCAAGGTGCTGTTGGCCAAGGCGGTTGCTTCGAGATTTATGGGGTGTTCGAGTGGTTGATTGTCGTAGCTGTCTGACGGGATCAGGTCCAGCAGATTACGGCTGTCGATCAGGCGCTGTTCGGCTGCAATGCGCGGCGCGCTGCCGAGCTGCACGAAGTACGTCACACCAAGGCCCAGTGCGGTCAAAAGCACCAGAAGCGCGATGCTTGACGTCCGGCTCATGGTGCCTCCGGCTGTTGTCTGGCCGCCACGAACCGCTCCAGTGCCGGCACGCACAGGTTCATCAACAGCACGGCAAAGGCGATGCCGTCCGGATAGCCGCCCCAGGTACGAATCAGATAAGTCAGCAGTCCGACGCCAGCGCCGAACAGCAGTCGCGCGCCAGGGCTTCTGGCGCCGGACACCGGTTCGGTGATGATGAAGAACGCCCCCAGCATGGTCGCGCCGCTCAGCAGATGAAACAGCGGTGAACCATGGGAGTCGGAGCCCGAACCGTTCCAGCACAGCAGGCTGATGACGAACAGGCTGGCCAGCATGCCGACTGGTGCATGCCAGCTGATCACCTTTCGTTGCAGGAGAAACATTCCACCCGCCACAAAGGCCAGGTTCAGCCATTCCACCCCTCGGCCGCCAAAGTGGCCGAATGCCGGGTTGCCGGCAAACAGTTCATCCATGGTCAGGCTTTTGTTGATCCGCAGACTGTCCAGTGCCGTGGCCTGCACCCATGCATCCGGCGTTTGGCCGACACCGAACACTTGCTGCAGGCCACTCAGCAGATCCATGCCATGGGACGATGGCCAATGGGTCATTGGTTGGGGAAAGGTCACCAGCACCAGAGCAAAACCGAGCATCGCCGGGTTGAAGGGATTCGAGCCGACGCCGCCATACAAGTGCTTGCCAAACACCATGGCAAAAGCGGCAGCACTGAGGGGCAGCCACCATGGGCAGTAAGGTGGTAGCGCCAAAGTCAGCAAGGTGGCACTGACCAACGCGCTACCGTCACTCAGGGTTGGTCGCAGCGGCCGCTTGCGCCATTGCACGACGGCGGCCTCGACGGCCAGCGCAGCAGCGGCCGCCAGAACCAGGTTGATCAACACGCCCCAGCCGTATAGCCAGAACGCCACCAGCATTCCCGGCAGCGTGGCCAACAGCACCAGTTTCATCGCCTGTTGCAGGCGATCATCAATCGCTTCAAGGGCTGGCATGGGCGTCCACCTGGCGTTCGGCTTCGCCGAGTGCGCGCTCCAGGGCTTCGATTTGCTCCGCCGGTGCTTCACTGGCCTGAGCCTTCTTGAGTTCGGCGCGGCGCATGGCCAACTGGATCTTGGCCCGTTTCAGATCGGCGTCATTTGACGACACCGCTGCGACCGTCGGCGCAGGGGCTGGTGGGGCGATGCTTTCCAGTTGCGCCAGGTTTTGTTCGGCGGCTTCGAACTGCTGTTGCAGGACGATCAACTGCGATTGCTGTTCGAAGGTCGGTGGATGCCCGAAGGCCTTCAGCGATTTGTGCAGTTGCGCCCGACTCATCGCCACATCGATTTTCGCCTTTTTCAGCGCGGCATCGGCATTGGCAGCTTTCTGTGCGCGGACACGTTCGAGAGCAGCCTGCACCGGATCGACTGCCGCTTCGGCAGGTTGCGCGGCTCGCTGCCTTGCCTGGCGTTCGGCGATTTTCTGTTGTTCTTCGCGCTGCAAGCGCGCGTTGCGTTGTTCGAAGCGGCGCCGTGCGTGATCGCGCTTGAGGGTGCGGGCCTGCCGCGCTTGCGGTGTGAGGGCCAGGCCCCCGACAACGGGCAGTACCGTGTCCGGCGGCAGCGGGCGCATTTCGATGCAGTCCACCGGGCACGGTGCCACGCAAAGATCGCAACCGGTGCACTCATCGATGATCACCGTGTGCATCAGTTTGGCCGCACCGACAATGGCATCGACCGGACAGGCCTGAATGCACTTGGTGCAACCAATACACTCGGCTTCGCGGATATAGGCGATCTGCGCAGGTGCCGAGCCGCGAGTGATGTCCAGTTCCAGCAGCGGCACCTTCAGCAACTCGGCCAGGGCCGCGATGGTTTCGTTGCCACCGGGCGGACACTTGTTGATCGGCTCACCGCTGGCGATGCCTTCGGCGTACGGCTTGCACCCGGGGTGGCCGCATTTGCCGCATTGGGTTTGCGGCAAGAGTGCGTCGATGAGTTGAATCAGACTCATGTTTTGATCAGTCCGCTGAATCCGAGAAAAGCCACAGCGATCAGGCCGGCACCAATCAGGTCGATCGGCAAGCCGCGAAAGGGCAGGGGAACATCGTTGTCGGCCGTGCGTTCACGCAAATCAGCGAACAGGCTCAACACCAGCCAGAAACCCAGCCCTGCACCGAGGCTCAAGGCTGTGGCGTGAAAGAAACCCTTGTCTTGCTGAGCATTGAGCAAGGCTACGCCGAGCACGCCGGCATTGCCCAGCAGCAACGGCCAGAGGCCTTCAAACGGCAGTGTCGAAAACAACCGCGCCAGCAACTTCAGCAACGGGCTGATCAGCAGCACGCTCAATGGCAGAAACACAAACAGACGCAGCGGCGTCAATTGCAGCGGCACCAGCAGCCAGTGATAGAGCGCGTAGCCGAGCATGCCCACGACCAGCATCAGGCACGTCRTCGCAATGCCCAAGGCATGGACCTGACGGCGCTGGCTGCCCAACAGCGGATCGACGCCCAGCGGCCAGTGCAACACAAGGTTGTTGATCAAGGCGGCGCTGATGAGCGTAAGCAGTGTTTCGGTCATGATCGTCCATATCCGATGCTGGATAACTCCTACGAGATGAAGCCAGACCTGAAAGACAGTATGGGCCAGACGTGAAAATCCCACAGTCGCGCCAGGCACGACTGTGGGATCGGTTTTGCGCAGGCCTTACTTGATGCGCTGACCAGGCTTGGCGCCGCTGTCAGGGCTGAGCAGGTAGATTTCTTCGCCACCAGGGCCGGCGGCCATCACCATGCCTTCGGAGATGCCGAACTTCATTTTCCGTGGCTTGAGGTTGGCGATCATCATGGTCAGGCGACCATTGAGCTTGGACGGGTCCGGGTAAGCGCTCTTGATCCCGGAGAACACGTTGCGTTGCTCGTCACCGATGTCGAGGGTCAGGCGCAACAGCTTGTCGGCGCCTTCCACGTGTTCGGCCTTGACGATCAGAGCGACTCGCAGGTCGACGGCGGCAAAGGTGTCGAACTCGATTTCCGGCGACAGCGGATCCTTGGCCAGTTCGCCATTGCCGGCAGGTGCGGCTGCGCCGGTGTCGGTCTGGCTGGCGGTCAGGTCTTCCTTCGAGGCGTCGGTCATGGCTTGTACCTTGACCGGGTCAATGCGGGTCATCAGCGGCTTGAACTCGTTCAACTGGTGATTGCTGAGCAAGGTCGCGTGGTCGTTCCAGGTCAGCGGCGCGACGTTGAGGAACGCCTCGGCGTCGGCGGCCAGCAGCGGCAGTACAGGCTTGAGGAAGATCACCAGTTGGCGGAACAGGTTGACGCCGGTGGCGCAGATGGCCTGGACTTCATCCTGCTTGCCTTCCTGTTTGTTCAGCGACCACGGTGCCTTGTCGGCGATCCAGGCGTTGGCGCGGTCGGCCAGGCCCATGATCTCGCGCATGGCGCGGGCGAAGTCGCGGGCTTCATAGGCGTCGGCGATGCTCGGCGCGGCGGCCAGGAAGGCTTCGGTCAGTTCAGGCGCGGCGTTGGTGTCGACCATCACGCCGGCATTGCCCTTGTTGATGAAACCGGCGCAACGGCTGGCGATGTTGACGACCTTGCCCACCAGGTCGGAGTTGACCTTCTGCACGAAGTCCTCGAGGTTCAGGTCGAGGTCGTCTACGCCACGGCCCAGCTTGGCCGCGTAGTAGTAGCGCAGGTATTCCGGCGACAGGTGATCAAGGTAAGTGCGGGCCTTGATGAAGGTGCCACGGGACTTGGACATTTTCTGGCCGTTGACGGTCAGGTAGCCGTGCACGTTGATCCCGGTCGGCTTGCGGTAGCCCGCGCCTTCGAGCATGGCTGGCCAGAACAGGGCGTGGAAGTTGACGATGTCCTTGCCGATGAAATGGTACAGCTCGGCGGTGGAGTCCTTGCCCCAGAACGCATCGAAGTCCAGCTCCGGCGTACGGTTGCACAGGTTCTTGAAGCTGGCCATGTAGCCGATCGGCGCATCCAGCCACACGTAGAAGTATTTGCCCGGCTCGTCGGGGATTTCAAAACCAAAGTACGGCGCATCGCGGGAGATGTCCCACTGTTGCAGGCCGGCGTCCAGCCATTCGGCGATCTTGTTGGCCACGGCGTCCTGCAGGGTGCCGCTGCGGGTCCAGGTTTGCAGCATGGCCTGGAAGTCTGGCAGCTTGAAGAAGAAGTGCTGGGAATCCTTGAGTACCGGGGTGGCGCCGGAGATTGCCGACTTCGGATCCTTCAGGTCGGTTGGCGCGTAAGTCGCGCCGCATTTTTCGCAGTTGTCGCCGTACTGGTCTTCGGTGCCGCATTTCGGGCAGGTGCCCTTGATGAAGCGGTCGGCCAGGAACATTTTCTTTTCCGGGTCGAAGTACTGGGTGATCGAGCGCGTGGCGATGTGCCCGGCGTCACGCAGCTTCAGGTAGATCTGGCTCGACAGCTCACGGTTTTCTTCGGCGTGAGTGGAGTGGAAGTTATCGAAATCCACCAGAAAGTCGGCAAAGTCGGCGCTGTGTTCAGCCTGGACGTTGGCGATCAGTTGTTCCGGGGTGATGCCTTCCTTTTCCGCGCGCAGCATGATCGCCGAACCGTGGGCGTCGTCGGCGCAGACATAGATGCATTGATTGCCGCGGTGCTTCTGGAAGCGCACCCACATATCGGTCTGGATGTATTCCAGCATATGGCCGAGGTGAATCGAACCATTGGCATAGGGCAGGGCGCTGGTGACGAGGATCTTGCGTGGCTCGGACATGGGGCTCGGCTACTTGATGAAACGGAGGTCGGCCACTATAAAGCGCTGGCGCATATTTTTCACCTTGTGAGCCTGTTTCATTGGATGTGCGGACAGAAAAGATCGCAGCCTGCGGCAGCTCCTACAGGGAATCGGCGTACATCTGTAGGAGCTGCCGCAGGCTGCGATCTTTTGAGCATCCCGCCAAACGATCAGAACAGGTACGATACCCGTTATCTTTTCCAGTCCTGTTTTCGGAGTTGCCCATGAGCGCCGTCAATCGCGCAGCGGTGGAAGCCGTCCTTCGCCAATACACCGACCCATACCTGAACCAGGACCCGGTCAGCGCCGGGTGCGTGCGCAACATCGAGATCCAGGGTGACCGCGTTAGCGTTCAGCTTGAATTGGGATACGCCGCCGGCCTGTTCAAGAGTGGTTGGGCACAAATGCTGGAAATGGCTATTCAGGGGCTGGATGGCGTAGCCAGTGCCAAGGTCGACATCACCAGCGTGATTGCCGCACACAAGGCTCAGGCACAGATTCCGGGCCTGGCCAACGTCAAGAACGTGGTGGCTGTCGCGTCCGGCAAGGGCGGCGTGGGTAAATCCACCACCGCGGCCAACCTTGCGTTGGCACTGGCCCGCGAAGGCGCCAAGGTCGGGATTCTCGACGCGGACATCTACGGTCCGAGCCAAGGCATCATGTTCGGCATCCCTGAGCGCACCCGTCCAGAGGTCAAGGACCAGAAGTGGTTCGTGCCGCTCAAGTCCCATGGTGTCGAGGTCATGTCCATGGCCTTCCTCACCGATGACAACACACCGATGGTCTGGCGTGGTCCGATGGTCTCCGGCGCCTTGCTGCAATTGGTGACGCAGACTGCGTGGGGCGACCTGGACTACCTGGTCATCGACATGCCGCCAGGCACCGGTGACATCCAGCTGACCCTGGCGCAGAAAGTGCCTGTGGCCGGTGCGGTCATCGTTACCACTCCGCAGGACCTGGCATTGCTGGACGCGCGCAAGGGCGTGGAAATGTTCCGCAAGGTCAACATTCCGGTGCTGGGCGTGGTGGAAAACATGGCCGTGCACATCTGCTCCAATTGCGGACATGCCGAGCATCTGTTCGGTGAGGGCGGTGGCGTGAAACTGGCCAACCAGTATGGCGTCGAACTGCTGGCCTCGTTGCCGCTGTCGATGGTCATCCGCGAGCAGGCCGATGGCGGCAAGCCAACGGTGATCGCCGAGCCTGACAGCCAGATCGCCATGGTCTACCAGGAACTGGCTCGCCATGTCGGTGCACGGATCGTATTGCAGGAAGCGTTGACACCGGCGATGCCGAACATCAGCGTCAGCGACGATTGATCCCGGTCGCCTGTTAAAAGATCGCAGCCTGCGGCAGCTCCTACAGGGTGAACATCAATTCCATGTAGGAGCTGCCGCAGGCTGCGATCTTTTGATCTTGCTTTAGATCCGCAACCCACCATCCATCTCCAGAATCCGACCGGTGTAATAGTCGTTCTCGAAGATGTAAGCCGCCGAATGGGCGATTTCCTCAGGTTTGCCCATACGCTTGAGCGGAATACCGGTGGTCATTTTCTCCAGCGCTTCAGGTTTCATCCCCAGAGTCATTTCGGTTTCGATGAAGCCCGGTGCAATGCCGGCGACGCGAATGCCGTAGCGCGCCAGTTCCCTGGCCCAGGTCACGGTCGCCGCCGCAACACCGGCCTTGGCCGCCGAGTAGTTGGTCTGGCCGACGTTGCCGGCGCGGGAAATCGACGAGATATTGATGATCGCGCCGCTGTTGTTCAGCTCGACCATCTTCGCCGCGACTTCACGGGTGCACAGGAACACGCCGGTCAGGTTGACGTCGATGACCGCCTGCCACTGGGCCAGGCTCATCTTGGTCATTTCGCCATCCTTGACCTTGAGCAACAGACCGTCGCGCAGGATCCCTGCGTTGTTGATCAAGCCATGGATCGCGCCGAAGTCTTCAGCGACCTGGGCGACCATGTGGGTCACTTGCTCTTCGTTGGCCACGTTGCACAGGTAGGCGCGGGCCTCGACACCTTGGGCCTTGCAGGCCGCGACGGCGTCGTCGAGTTTTTCCTGGTTCAGGTCCACCAGCGCGAGTCTCGCGCCAAGGCCTGCGAAATACTCGGCCATGGAGCGGCCTAAACCCTGGCAACCGCCCGTGATAATGATTACTTTGTCAGTGAGTTGCATTCGCATGCCCCCGGTAGCAGGTCTGAGTGTTTCCTTGTAGAGAGCCTCTCGATCTGCGCCTGACGTGGCCCGGCTGCACATGAGAACTGTCCCGATGGCGTGCTGGGACTTTCACCAGCAGCTCGTCCGTTTTTGTGACGGATTCTATTTAAGGAGTCATAAATTGAGCGTTGAAGCGGCTAAGCATGCACGAGAATTGCTCCTCAAGGAATACCGTGGGGTGCTCTCGACGCACTCCAAATCGATGCCCGGTTTTCCGTTCGGCTCCGTGGTTCCGTACTGCCTGGACGAGCTGGGCCGGCCGCTGATCCTGATCAGCCGCATCGCCCAGCACACTCATAATCTGCAGAAAGATCCGAAGTGCTCGCTCTTTGTCGGCGAACGTGGCGCCGAAGATGTCCAGGCCGTTGGTCGACTGACTTACCTGGCTGAGGCGCAGCAGCTCGAAGACGAAACCGCCATCGAAGCCGCCTCCGAGCGTTACTACCGCTACTTCCCGGAGTCGCAGGGTTATCACCAGGCCCACGATTTCGATTTCTGGGTGCTCAAGCCTGTACGCCACCGTTACATCGGCGGTTTTGGCGCCATTCATTGGGTCAACGACCTGACCCTGGCCAACCCGTTCGCCGGCAAGGCCGAAGTGAGCATGGTCGAGCACATGAACGCCGACCACGCCAAGGCCATTGCCCATTACGTCGAGCTGGCCGGACTGCCGAAAAACGTACCGGCGCAAATGGCCGGTATCGACAGCGAAGGCATGCATCTGCGCATTGGCCAGAGCCTGTACTGGTTGCCGTTTCAAGCGCCTTGTAATACGCCGACACAAGTCCGCGAAGCCTTGGTTTCTCTGGCCCACGCCGAGCATTGGCCGAAAAATGAAGTGGCCGATGCTTGAATTCACGAAACGGCGACGTCATCTAAGGTGAACTGGCAAGGCATTCTTGCGTTGAGGAATCATTTGATGCGCCCTTTTTTGTTGCTCTTTCTGCTGTTCCCGGTGTTAGAGCTGTTCGTATTCGTCAAGGTGGCAGGGTCGATCGGGTTTTTCCCGGCCCTGCTGCTGATCATTCTCGGCTCGATGTTCGGTGTGTTCGTGCTGCGCGTCGCCGGCCTGGCCACGGCCCTGCGTGCCCGTGAGAGCCTGAACCGCGGCGAGCTGCCGGCCCAGACCATGCTCGAAGGCCTGATGCTGGCATTGGCCGGCGGCCTGTTGATTCTTCCCGGTTTCATCAGCGATGTGATCGGCCTGTTCATGCTGCTGCCGTTCAGTCGTCGCCTGCTGGCGGGTAAAATGCGCCAGCGCGCCGAAGAGCAGGCCATGCGTCAGCGAGCGTTCGCCGATGACCTCCAGACCCGTGGCGGCCCGGCACCTCGCGAGCCGCTGGGCCGCGAGCCCAACGTGATCGAAGGCGAGTTCGAACACCGCGATACCAAGTAATGCGCACATCGACACGGCACCTTCGGGTGCCGTGTTCGTTTGTGGGGCAGCGAACTGAAATTTTTTCGATCCTCGCCCTTGTAATAAGCTTATGCGCCCTTATGTAACGGTCACCGCAAGGTTTCTGGCGAACACGCCAGACAGACTTCCGCGGTTCGCTTGACGAACCGCACCCGGCACCGCCGGACTTTGTTAAACCCGCCGGGACTACACCGGCCGATGAAAACCACAATTAGGAGAGATCGACAATGAAGCTTCGTCCTCTGCATGACCGCGTCGTCATCCGTCGCAGCGAAGAAGAAAAGAAAACCGCTGGCGGTATCGTCCTGCCAGGTTCGGCTGCTGAAAAAGCCAACAGCGGCGAAATCCTCGCTGTAGGCACCGGCCGCGTACTGGACAACGGTGAAGTGCGCGCACTGGCCGTGAAAGTGGGCGATAAGGTTGTGTTCGGTCCTTACTCCGGCAGCAACACTGTGAAAGTCGACGGCGAAGACCTGCTGGTAATGAGCGAGAACGAAATCCTCGCTGTTATCGAAGGCTGATACCCCCGTTCATTTTCCGCTACTACAAAGTATTTAAGGAATATCGATCATGGCTGCTAAAGAAGTTCTGTTTGGCGATTCCGCCCGCAAGAAAATGCTCAAAGGCGTCAACGTCCTGGCTGACGCAGTAAAAGCGACCCTGGGCCCGAAAGGCCGTAACGTGATCATCGAGAAGAGCTTCGGCGCTCCGACCATCACCAAGGACGGCGTTTCCGTCGCCAAAGAAATCGAACTGGAAGACCGTTTCGAAAACATGGGCGCGCAGCTGGTCAAAGACGTTGCCTCCCGTGCCAACGATGACGCTGGTGACGGTACTACCACCGCTACCGTTCTGGCTCAGTCGATCGTCAACGAAGGCCTGAAAGCCGTCGCTGCCGGCATGAACCCGATGGATCTGAAGCGCGGCATCGACAAGGCGACCATCGCCATCGTCAAAGAGCTGAAAAACCTGTCCAAGCCATGCGCTGACACCAAGGCCATCGCTCAGGTTGGCACCATCTCGGCCAACTCCGACAACTCCATCGGCGACATCATTGCCGAAGCCATGGAAAAAGTCGGTAAAGAAGGCGTGATCACCGTTGAAGAAGGCACTGGCCTGGAAAACGAACTGTCGGTTGTAGAAGGCATGCAGTTCGACCGTGGCTACCTGTCCCCGTACTTCGTCAACAAGCCGGAAACCATGGTTGCCGAGCTGGACAACCCGCTGGTTCTGCTGGTCGACAAAAAGATCTCGAACATCCGCGAAATGCTGCCAGTGCTGGAAGCCGTTGCCAAAGCCGGCCGTCCGCTGCTGATCGTTTCCGAAGACGTTGAAGGCGAAGCCCTGGCGACTCTGGTCGTGAACAACATGCGTGGCATCGTTAAAGTCGCAGCCGTCAAGGCTCCAGGCTTCGGCGACCGCCGCAAGGCCATGCTGCAGGACATCGCCGTTCTGACCGGCGGTACCGTTATCTCCGAAGAGATCGGCCTGAGCCTGGAAGCAGCCACCCTGGAAAACCTGGGCAGCGCCAAGCGCGTGACCATCTCCAAGGAAAACACCATCATCGTTGACGGTGCTGGCGTAGCAGGCGACATCGAGTCCCGCATTGCTCAGATCCGTGCTCAGGTTGCCGAAACTTCCTCGGACTACGACCGTGAAAAACTGCAAGAGCGTCTGGCCAAGCTGTCCGGCGGCGTTGCAGTGATCAAGGTTGGCGCTGGTTCCGAAGTAGAAATGAAAGAGAAAAAAGCCCGCGTTGAAGACGCCCTGCACGCAACCCGTGCAGCCGTTGAAGAAGGCGTGGTACCTGGCGGTGGCGTTGCGCTGATCCGCGCTCTGGAAGCAATCCTCGACCTGAAAGGCGACAACGCCGACCAGGACGTGGGTATCGCCGTACTGCGTCGTGCCATCGAAGCACCGCTGCGTCAGATCGCTGCCAACAGCGGTGACGAGCCGAGCGTTGTGGTCAACGAAGTCAAGAACGGCAAAGGTAACTTCGGTTACAACGCTGCGACTGGCGAATACGGCGACATGATCGAAATGGGTATCCTGGATCCGACCAAGGTCACCCGTTCCGCGTTGCAAGCTGCATCGTCGATCGGCGGTCTGATCCTGACCACCGAAGCCGCGGTAGCTGATGCACCGAAGAAAGACGGCGGTGCTGGTGGCGGTATGCCAGACATGGGCGGCATGGGTGGCATGGGCGGCATGATGTAAGCCAGCCTTACCCCTGTACGAAAAAACCCCGCCTGCGAAAGCAGGCGGGGTTTTTTATCGCCCGGATTTCAGTGGTCACATCGATCCAATGTGGGAGCGAGCTTGCTCGCGATAGCGTCAGGTCAGGCGCTGACCGGTTCAGCCTTTGTCTCGTGCTCAGTCTTGAGTGCAGGCCGATACAGAACGTAGTAATACGACCCCAGACAAATCAGCCAGCAGAACACTGCCGTCCACACGTTGTGCGAGAAGAAGTGCGCGCCCTGCATCATCCGCCCGATGGAAAACACCGAGCCGAGGGCGAAGGCGAAGACAAACGCTGCGCGAGCCATGCGCGGGCGACGGTCACGCAATACGAAAAACAGGGCAAACAGGGTGAAACCGGTGGCCGCATGGCCGCCGGGCCAGCAACGTCCCGGTTTTTCGGTGTGCGGGCGAGGGCTCAGCAATTCGCTGTACGTCTCGTGACCGCCGAATTGCTCAAGGCTCCAGGGGCATTGCACCGCGGTCACCGCTTTCATGGGCGTGACAAAGGAAGTCGCCAGGCCCAGGGACAGCACCAGACAACCCAGTTCGCGCTTGTACGGCTTGAGTTTGGCCATGAAGAACGAAGCGATGTAGCCGAGGATGGCGAACACCGAAAATGCAATGACGACCTGCTTGGCGCGGGTATGCAGGATGTTTTCCAGGAAGTAACTGTGCCGTCCGATGAAGTCACCCGCGACCGGGTCGTAGAACAGCTTGGCAAGGTCCATGTCCAGTGAGGTCAGTTCGAGCAACACCAGAATGATCGCCGCAACGGCGGGAACCCCCAGGCACACCCAGAAGTTGAGTGGGCGAGGGGCAGGGCGGACAGCGGTTGATGACATGGTGGATCCTGAACAAAGGAAAAAGCCCCGGGGCATCAGCCCGGGGCGATTCGGTTAACGTTCGCCGACTTGACCGGCACCCTCCTTGGGCGCCTTCCAGCCAAGCAGCTGTTGCTTGAAGCCATAACTGGCGGTTTGGTAATAGGTGATGGCGCGGGTAATCAGCGGGTCATCGGCGGTCGACCGGGACTCGCGGCTTTCGGTCAGTGCGTCATCGTGACGACGCAATCCCTGGCGTGGGCTCAAAATTGCCAGGTCCTTGCCGTCAAACAACCCCAGGTGCTGGTAGTTACCAACCACCACGCGTGGCGGCAGCGGGTTGTCCTGCAACAGGTTACGGCCAAAGAACGTCGATTCATAATCCAGATTGAGCAAGCCCAGCAGCGTTGGCGCCAGATCGATCTGGCTGGCCAGCTGTGCCGTTTCCCGAGCTTCGATCAACTTGGGCGCGTAGATGAACAGCGGAATCTGATAGTTGGCGATAGGCAAGTCTTCCTTACCGGCGCTGCCTGCGGTGTGGTCGGCGACAAAGACGAAGATTGTATTGTCAAACCAGGGTTTTTGACGCGCCTGATCGAGAAACTGACCGATGGCGTAGTCGGTGTATTTCACCGCGCCGTCACGGCCGTTGCCGGACTTGATGTCGATCCGGTTGTCCGGATAGGTGTAAGGGCGATGGTTGGACGTCGTCATCAGCTGCAGCAGGAATGGCTGCTGCCTGGCATAGTCGGCATCGGCCAGTTTCAGGGTCTGGTTGTAGAGATCCTCGTCTGCCATGCCCCAGGCATTCTTGAAGTGAATCTCCGACTCCTCGACGCTGCTCTGGTCTACAACGCGATAACCATTGCCACTGAAGAACGCATTCATGTTGTCGAAGTAACCGCGGCCGCCGTAAACAAACACGCTGTCGTAGCCCACGGCATTGAGTTGCTGGCCAAGGCTGGCAAAGCCGCTTTCACGACCCACGCGCTTGACGATCGAGCGACCCGGTGTCGGCGGAATCGCCAGGGTGATGGCTTCCAGGCCTCGGTCGGTGCGGGTGCCGGTGGCGTAGAAGTTATTGAAATACAGGCTCTGCTTGCGCAAGGCATCAAGGTAGGGGGTCAGGTTACGGGTGTCACCGTTGCTGCCCATGTACTTGGCGCTGAAGCTTTCAATGGTGACCAGTACGATGTTGGGCTTGCGCGGTGTGCCCGGGTTATCGATTTGCCGACGGATGTCCTGCGGGTCCTGGCCAACGAAGCGGGCATTGGGTTCTGCCAGTTCGGCGCGAATCTGCTGGGCAACGACTGCCTCCGGCAGCGTTTTGTAGAACTGCGGGTAGTCCAGTTCGTTGTTACGGAACGCGGCGAAGAACTGGTAGGGACCATTGCTCGCCAGTTCGTTCTGATAGGCATTGCCGCCCTGGGCGCGCGGGGCATCCTGGCTGAGCAACTGCATGCTCAGGCCGGCGACGATCAACAAACCGAGAGCATTCAGTAAGCGGCCGCGTAGGGGCGGCAATGGCGCATCAAGTGCGGCGTTGAAGAATTTGCGCAATGCAAGACTCAGGACCACGGCCAGCACGGCGAGAATGCTCAGCAGCGTGCCGATCGGGTATGACTCCAGCAGGTTGTTCAGTACTTCGTCGGAATACACCAGGTAGTCGACGGCGATGAAGTTGAAGCGCACGCCGAATTCATCCCAGAACAGCCACTCGGCCACCGAGGTGAACAGCATCGCGAACAGACTGACGGTCAGCAGACCCTGAAGAAACCAGCGATGGCCACGAGTGCGCCACAAGGCCGGCGGACACAGCAACAGGTAGAGGCCCATGGGCAGCGCTGCGTAAGCGATAAAACCCATGTCGTAAAGCAGGCCGATACCAAACACCGACAGGAAGCCGCTACCGGCCTCATTCAGATGAGTGAGGAGCAGGACTGTTCGAGTCAGAAAAAAAATTGCCAGCCAGGAGCCGGTCACCAGCAGCAAAAAGCGCATGGGTGCCGTCTTCAAATAGTCCATTTTCTATATTCCTTATTATCAATCGCGTGACAGTCTTCACCGCCCGCTGTAGGGAGCGTGTGAATCGATAGTGAAAAACTCGTCAATCATACCTGTTGGTTGAGTGAATTGATCCATGCACAGCCTTCCCCTAGCCGTGGGCCACACTTGGCCTTAAGCTGCGCGGGCCATGACGGCCGTTACTGTGGACGGAGAGATACCCATGCGAATTCTATTGGTTGAAGACAACCGCGATATCCTGGCCAACCTGGCCGATTACCTGGGGCTCAAAGGCTATACCGTGGATTGCGCGCAGGACGGTCTGTCGGGTCTGCATCTGGCGGCCACCGAGCATTACGATTTGATCGTGCTCGATATCATGCTACCCGGCATTGATGGCTACACCCTGTGCAAGCGCCTGCGCGAAGATGCCCGCCGCGAAACGCCGGTGATCATGCTCACGGCCCGCGATCAACTGGATGACCGCCTGCAAGGCTTCAAGTCCGGCGCCGATGACTACCTGATCAAACCGTTCGCCCTGTCTGAGCTGGCGGCGCGTATCGAAGCGGTCATGCGCCGTACCCAGGGCGGCGGACGGCGGACCTTGCAGGTCGGCGACCTGAGCTATGACCTCGACACCCTGGAAGTCACTCGCGAAGGCCGGTTGCTGAAACTCAACCCGGTCGGCCTGAAGCTGCTGGCCGTGTTGATGCAGAAAAGCCCGCATGTATTGCGCCGTGAAATTCTTGAAGAAGCCCTGTGGGGCGACGACTGCCCGGACAGCGACAGCCTGCGCAGCCATGTCCACCAACTGCGCCAGGTGATCGACAAACCGTTCGCCAAGCCATTGCTGCAAACCGTGCACGGTGTGGGGTATCGCTTGGCCGAGGGGCGTGATGGAGTTTAAGCAGAGCCTTTCTCAACGAATCATCATTGCCTTTGCGCTGATGAGCGCACTGGTGGCGGGTGCCTTTGCCATGGGCATTGTGGCGACCGTGCACCTGGTGGAAGAAAAACTGATTTCGGCAGGTCTGGGTGGCGATTTGCAGCGCCTGTTGCTGATGGACAGTGTCACGGACTGGCGCCATCGTCCCGAACCGGACCAATTGTTCTACTTCAGCAGCGGGCCAGGCGATTTCAGATTGCCCAAGGATTTGCGGCACCTGGAGCCGGGTTTCCATGAAGTGTTCCGTGAAAACCTGTCGTACCACGCCATGGTCGAAATCGTCGACGGCCGACGTTACGTGCTGTTGCAGGACCAGAGCGACTTCGAAGAGCGTGAGCGGGTGCTGTTTGCCGTGGCGCTGGTGGGTTTCGTACTGAGCCTGGTGCTGGCGGTGTTTCTCGGCTGGGTCCTGGCACGCAAGGTCATGGCGCCGGTGGTACGGTTGGCCCGCCAGGTACGCCATCGTGATCAACTGCTGGGTTTGGCTCCTCCGTTGGCTCCGGACTATGCCGCTGACGAAGTGGGCGAACTGGCCGTGGCCTTCGACGCCACCCTCGGGCGCTTGCGTCAGGCCTTGACCCGCGAGCGGTTGTTCACCAGCGACGTCAGCCACGAATTGCGTACGCCCCTGATGATATTGGCCAGTTCCTGCGAGTTGTTGCTGGAAAACCCCGGTATCGATCAGCGCGGTCGCGCTCAGGTCGAGCGCATTGCCCGAGCGTGTGAAGAAATGCGTGAGCTGGTGCAAACCTTCCTGATGCTGGCACGTGCCCAACGCGAAGACGCCAGCATGTCGCCGCAACAGTCTCTTAGCCAGGTGGCCGAAGGCCTGCTCGGTCTGTGGCGTGAACCTATCGAAAGCAAAGGGTTGGAGCTGATCTTCGAACCGGGCAACCCCGAGGCCAAGGGCTACAATGCGACGTTCTTGCACGCGGTGATGGGTAACTTGCTGCGCAATGCCTTGCATTACACCGAGCAGGGCTTCATCCGCCTGACCCTGACGGGTACGGGCTTTCTGGTCGAAGACAGTGGCGTGGGCATTCCCGAGGAAAAACGCGAGGCGATGTTCGAACCCTTCGTCCGGGGCACTGAAAAGCGTGGGGAAGGCTTGGGCCTGGGGCTTTCACTGGTGCAGCGGATCTGTGAAAACCAGGGCTGGAGCGTCAGCCTGACAACCATGGAGCCCAATGGCTGCCGTTTTCAGGTGGAGTTGTCGCGAATTTGAACAGTTGAGTCGGGCGTCCAGTAAACCCTATCAATTCTGTAAAGCTCTGTAATACTTCCAGGTTTCCCATTACGAACTTTTCACAAATGGATCACCTGTCAACGACACCACGAAACCTAAGGTGGTTGCTATCAGAAGTTCAGGAGCCCTGATGATGGACGGCCCGATCAAGCTCGATTTCTCCGAAAAGTACGACGATCAACACGCGCAACGTTATCTGCACAAACACCAGGAAGGTCTCGGCCGTCGATTGTCCCATTGGCGTGACGAACAACTGGCGCGCAAGGCGCTGGCCCTGGTTGGCGAGCCTGGCCTGGTTCTCGATTTGCCGTGTGGTGCAGGGCGTTTCTGGCCCTTGCTGGCGGAAAAATCCAACCGCGTGATCATCGGTGCCGATAACTCGCAGTCCATGCTGAAGATCGCAACCCAGGCGCAACCTGCCGACGTGGTGAAACGGGTACAACCCTTGCACACGTCTGCATTCGACATCGCCTTGCCGGACAACGCCGTCGACAGCATTTTTTGCATGCGCTTGCTCCACCACATCGGTGAAGCCGAGCATCGCATGGCTATCTTGCGCGAATTCGAGCGAGTTTCCCGTGACAGCGTGATCCTTTCGCTATGGGTCGATGGCAACTTCAAGGCCTGGAAACGCAAGCGTTCGGAGAAAACCCGTGGGCAGGAAGGTTACCAAAACCGGTTTGTGTTACCGGCCGCTACCGTAGAAAAGGAATTTGAGCAGGCGGGATTCCGCATCCAGGAACAACTGGACTTTTTGCCGCTCTATGCGATGTGGCGAGTTTACGTATTACGCAAGAGGTAACAGGATGGCAGTGCAGTGTGCAGCAGAAACGGAAGTCGCTCCCCAGGACCGCTTCGATTACTTTTGGAATCAGCGCGGTGAATGGGTGGAGGAACCCAACGTCCGTCGCGGCGGGGAAAGCGGCGTTCAACGCCTGATGGGCAGTGATGGTCAGCTGCTCTACGTCAAGCGCCAGACCGGGCATATCCATCGTAGCTGGCAGCACCCCTTCGGGCGGCCTACGGTACTGCGCGAGCATGCTGCGCTCATCGGTGTGACCGCGCTTGGTGTACGGGTTCCGGAAATCGTTTTCTGCGGCGCACAGCGCGACCCTGTGCACAAGTGGCGTGCCTTGCTGCTCACCAAGTCGCTGGACGGCTTCGAGGAAATCGATCGCTGGTACGCCGGTGGCGGTCGCGAGCGTCATGGTGAAGCCATAAACGACCGAGTGCTCAAGGACCTGGCTGAAAACCTGGCTCGCATGCACAAGGGCCGCTGGCAGCACGGTTGCCTTTACGACAAGCACGTATTCGTTCGCGTGACCGGTGAGGGCGAGACGGCCAAGGTCGAAGTGGCCCTGATCGATCTGGAGAAATGCCGACGGCGTTTGACCGCCAATCGTGCAGCTGTCCATGACTTGAAGCAGTTGCGTCGCCACTCGTCGTTCAGCGCGGCAGACTGGAAAAAGCTGGTCTATTTTTATGAGACGGCGTTTGGCAGCGCCATCAAGGGTTTATAGCGATGAAACTCGAAATTGCACGAGGTTTGTTTCTGGTAGGAGCCTTGGCAGTTGCATCAATCGCGATGGCAACCTGGGAGCAACCGCGCCCCCGGGTTCTCAGCTCGATAAGCGCAGAAGAACATTGTCCATTGCCACGGGTTGCAAAGGCATCCGTGGCCACTCGACCCGATCATGATCTGTTGTTGTTCATGTTCGGACTTTCTCAAGGATTGAGGCCGCAAAATTGAACCGATTGAAGCCCAAATGAAAGGCCTCGCTGATGCGAGGCCTTTTTTTTGCGTGCAGTGTAGGAGCGAGCTTGCTCGCGATGGTCGTTAACGATAGCGCGTATTTACTGGCCAAACGCGGCGCTCTTGAGTCCATCGTCGGAACGCCGCCCGGAGCAAGCTCGCTCCTACAAGTTCATCTGTGTCAGGGTTGATCGGGTTTGGCCAGCAACGTGTAGATGCAGGGCAACACAAACAGGGTGAACAACGTGCCGATCGACATGCCCGTCGCGATGACCGTGCCGATGTCGAACCGGCTGACTGCGCCAGCACCGGTGGCGATGATCAATGGCACCATGCCGAACACCATCGCCGCGGTGGTCATCAAGACCGGTCGCAGCCGGATGGCCGCCGCTTCCTCTACCGCTTCCCGTGCCGTCAGGCCCTTGTCCTTGCGTAGCTGGTTGGCGAACTGGACGATCAGAATGCCGTGCTTGCTGATCAGCCCGATCAACGTCACCAACCCGACCTGGGTGTAGATGTTCATGCTCGACCAACCCAGGAACAGCGGAATCAATGCGCCGCAGATGGACAGGGGCACGGTGACCAGGATCACCAGCGGGTCGCGGAAGCTTTCGAACTGGGCCGCCAGCACCAGGAAAATGATCGCCAGTGCCAAGGCAAAGGTGACCCATAGGGCACTGCCTTCCTGAACGTACTGCCTCGATGCTCCGGCGTAGTCGAAGGCAAAGCCGGCGGGTGCCTCTTCCCGGGCGATCTGGCGCACGAGGTCGATGGCTTCCCCCATGCTCACCAGCGGTACTCCGGACAGGATGGCCGAGTTGAGTTGCTGGAACTGGTTCAGTTGTCGCGGTCGAGCACGGTCGGTGATGGTGATCAGGGTCGACAATGCCAACAGCTCGCCCTTGGTGTTTTTCACGTAGTAATTGTTCAGCCAGTCCGGATTGTCACGGAACGGCCGTTCGACCTGGGCAATGACTTTGTAGCTGCGACCTTCAATGGTGAAACGGTTGATCTCGGCTTCACCCAGCAGGGTCGCCAGGGTTCCCCCCAGATCCTGCATGGAAACCCCCATCTGCGCGGCCTTGGCGCGGTCGATATCCACCACCACTTCCGGCTTGTCGAAGGCCAGGTCAACGTGGACAAACGCAAACTTGCCGGATTCCTTCGCCCGTTTTTTTACCCGGTCGGCCACCTGCAGCAGCAACTCGTAATCGTTGGCGGAGTTGATGACGAACTGGAACGGCACACCTTCGCCGGTGCCCGGCAGGGACGGCAGGTTGAAGCCGAAAATCTGCAACCCCGTGATCTTTTCCAGTTTGGCCTGCACCTTGGGCAGGATCGCCATTTGCGTGCGACTGCGCTCGTTCCACGGCTTGAGCAGGAAACCGCCGATGCCCGATTGCACGCCGTTGAAACCGTTGATCTGGAAGGACGAGTAGTACTCCGGAAACGCCTTGAAGATCGAGATGAACTCGTCGGTGTAGGTGTTCAGGTAGTCGAGGTTGGTCGGTTGCGGGGCGTTGGCTATCATGAAAATGATGCCCTGGTCCTCATCCGGCGCCAGTTCCGATTTGGTGAATTTGAGAAAGACCGGAATCAGGCACAACACGATCACGGCGAACACCAGCACCACCGGCCGGGTGTTTAGGGTGCCGTGAAGCAGGCTCTGGTAGCGGCGCTTGAGTCTTTCGAAAATCATGTCCAGGCGATGGGCCAGGCCACTGGGGTTCTCGTCGTGGCGCAGCAGAAACGCACACATCATCGGCGACAGGGTCAGGGCGACGATACCGGAAATCACCACCGCGCCGGCCAGGGTCAGGGCGAACTCCTTGAACAACGCCCCGGTCAGGCCGGTCAGGAAGCCGATCGGTGCATATACCGCGGCCAGGGTGATGGTCATCGAGACCACCGGCATGGCGATTTCCCGGGCGCCTTCAATGGCGGCGTCGAGCGGTGTCTTGCCTTCCTCGATGTGGCGATGAATGTTTTCCACCACCACGATGGCGTCGTCCACCACCAGGCCGATGGCCAATACCATTGCCAGCAGGGTGAGCAGGTTGATGGAGTACCCCATCATCTGCATGAAGAACATGACGCCGATCATCGACAGCGGGATGGTCACCACCGGGATCACCACCGAACGCAGGGCGCCGAGGAACAGGAACACCACCACGATCACGATCAGCACCGCTTCGAACAGGGTTTTCACCACTTCGTCGATCGAGGCCTGGATGAACAGGGTGGCGTCGTAGGCGATCTCACCCTTGAGGTTCGGCGGTAGCTGGGCCTCCAGGTCTGGCATGATCTTGCGCACTTCCTTGATCACTTCCAGCGGGTTGGCACCGGGCGTCGCCTTGATGCCGATGTACACCGAAGGGGTGCCACCGAACGAGCTGATGGTGTCGTAGTTTTCCGCACCCATTTCCACACGCGCCACATCGCGCAGCAACACACGGCTGTCGCCATCGACCTTGAGCGCAATCGCCCCGAAGGCTTCGGCGGACTTGAGTTCGGTATTGGCGTTGATGCTGGTGACCACGTATTCGCCTTTCACCTCGCCGGCGGCCGAGAGGAAGTTGTACTGGCGCACCGCGTTGGTCACATCGCTGGCACTGAGGCCGAAACCAGAGAGCTTCATCGGGTCCAGCCAGAGGCGCATGGCAAAGACCTGGTTGCCGAGGATCTCAGCTTCGGCCATGCCGGGCAAGGTCGCCAGTTTCGGCTGGATCACCCGCGACAGGTAATCGGTAATCTGCGGGTTGCTCAATTCCTTGCTGAAAAAGCTCATGTACATCAGCACTGACGCATCGGCAGATTGTTTGCTCAGCACCGGGTCTTCAGCGTCCTGGGGCAGCTGGCTCTTGACCTCGTTGGCCTTGGCCAGCAGTTCGGTAAACAGACGGTCGCTGTTGGAGCCGACGCGCGCGTAGATCGAGATCACCGAAAAGTTCTGGCGACTCACCGAGGTCATGTAGTCGATGCCCTCGGCGCTGGCCAGGCTTTGCTGCATCGGTTGGGTGATGTAGCCCTGGATGGTCTCGGCGTTGGCCCCGGGGTAGGCGGTGGTCACCGTGATCAGGGCGTTTTCCATTTGCGGATACTGGCGCAGGGGCAGCTTGCCCCAGGCCTGGAAGCCCAGCAGCACAATCAGCAGGCTGACCACGGTTGCGAGAACCGGGCGGCGGATGAACGGATCGGTAAAAGCCATGGGGATTCCTTGATCAGTCCGCGCGTGGCGGGCTGTTCCGCTCGGCCAGCGTCTTGTCGTCGCTGATGGCAATGTGTGCGCCGTTGTCCAGTTTGAGCTGGCCGGCGGTCACCACTTTCTCGCCGCTCTGCACGCCTTTGGTGATCATCACTTGCCCATCGCGGCGTTCGCCGGTTTCGACAAAACGCCGTTCGGCGATCAGCACCGGCTGGCCCTTGTCGTCCTTTTCCGGGCTGCCATCTTCGGCCTTCTTTGGTACGGCCACATACACCGAGTTGCCGTAGAGCGTGTAGGTAATCGCGCTTTCCGGTACCACGATGCGCGGTTGCGGGTCGGGCAGGAGCACCTGGAGGCTGGCGAACATGCCTGGCATCAACTTGCCATCGGGGTTGGCCAGGGCGGCGCGGACCTGCACGTTACGGGTGCTGTTCTCGACTTTGGGGTTGATTGCACTGATGGTGCCGGGGTACTCCTGGGTCGGATACGCCGCGACAATGACCTGCACGGGCTGGCCGAGAGCAATCTTCGGCACCGACTGCTCGGGCACGAAAAAGTCGACATACAGGCTACTGAGGTCTTGCAGGGTGGCGATCATGGTGCCGCTGGCAAGATAGTCGCCAACGTCTACCTGACGAATGCCGATGGTGCCGCTGAAGGGCGCGACGATGCTTTTTTTGCCGAGCGCAGCCTTGAGTTGATTGACCGTGGCCTTGCTCTTTTTCAGCACCGCCGAAAGCCGGTCGAACTCGCCTTTGGAAATCGCCTGGCTGCCGACCAGTTGGCTACCGCGACCGTAATCGAGCTGTGCCAGCCCGAGGTCGGCCAGAGCAGTTTCCAGCAGGGCACTTTCCACGGCGCTGTCGAGGCGCAGGAGTGGTTGACCGGCCTTGACCTTTTGCCCTGACTCGAACTGCAAATCGATGACGGTGCCATCGGTCTCCAGGCTCAGGTCCACGCCTTGCAATGCCTTGAGCGTGCCAACGCTAGGCAGGCGGGCTTGCCATGGGCGCTCGGTGGCGGTGGCCACGGCAACGCTGATGGCCGGTCTGGGCGCAGAGTAGCCTTGAACCATCGTGTAGATCGAGAAGGCTTTGTACGCGGCCAAGACCAGCACAATCAGTAGAACGACACCCAACATGATCAGCATGCGGCGACGCAGCATATCCAGTTCCTTGGAGAGAATCAGGTGAGACAGCGGGGCACATTACCGGGAGTGTAGAGGGTAATCCAACTGCCGTTTTTACATGTTGTGAGGTATTAGAGGGGTGAAAGCCTGAAAAGATTCGCCGCCTTGGGCCGCGCCTGCGGGATGTTCGTCATCTCGCAGGYGCGGCCCAAGGCGGCGATCTTTTCAATGATTTACGCCATCAGATGCAGATGGTTGTCCCAGAGCCCGGCGGGTAGCTCCAGCGGTTTTGCAACAAGGTTTGTCTGGCGACAGTCGTAGTAGCGGCAGCGACCCTGACCCGAGGTCACGACAAAACCATCGGCCACGGCGCCGACCCCGGCGCAATCGGGCAGAGGCGCATCCAGGCGTACTTCACCGCTGTCCAGGTCCCAGATGAAAAAGCGGTTGCCCCGCGGCGCAGTCAACGCCACCAGGCGCAAGTCGCTGTGTACCGCGACGCTGGCGGTGTAGTGCCCCATGGCCTGTAACTGGTGCTCGGGCACCGGGAACGCGACGAAGGGCTGACCGGGCCGCTTGATCGCCAGCAACTCCGACGACTCGTGGGCCGCGCCCATGAACTGCTGGCTGGCGACGATGGTGCCGTCGCTGGCGATGGCCAGATGGCGCACGCTGTTCATCTGCTGGGCGAGGGTTTCCTTGCTCAGCAGGGTGCCGTCACGTTGCATCAGGACCAGGCTCGGTTCCATAGCGTTGAGGTTCATCTCCACCCGGCTTTCGGCCTCGGTGCGAATCCCGCCGTTGGCCACCACCAGGGTTTCGCCATCGGGCATCCACGACACCTGATGGGGACCGAGGCCGTGGGTGGAAATCTCACCGCTGTGCACCAGCCGTTCACCCTCGAATTTGTACACGCCGAGCAGGCCGCGACCCGGATCGCTGGTGTCGTTTTCGGTGGCGTACAGCCAGTCACCGCTGTGGTGAATGACCGCGTGTCCGTAGAAGTGCCGGTTTGGCCGTGACACCACGGTTTGCAGGAGCACGCCGTCGCGCAGGTCGATCAGGTAGCTCTCGGTGCCCGGACGGCGAGCGACGAACAGTGCAATCGGCAGTGTCGGGTGGTTGACGATGTCGTGGCAACGCTGGCCGACCCGGGTGGCGAACACCTGGGTGCCATCCAGGCGATAACCGACGGCGTAATGCCGGCCATCGGTATCGTCCCGTGCCGACAGCAACAACGGACTCTGGTCCTTTTGCTTGAACAGCTTCCAGCCGCCCAGCGTCACCGCACCCAGCAACAAACTACCTAAGGTCAGAACCTGGCGTCGCAGCATGGAACTTGCCCTCATCAGTCACCGTCGTTGGCATTGAAGCCCAGTTGGATGCCCAGCGCCTTGGCCAGATCGGCCTCGTGCAGGCGATGGACGACGTTGAGGCTGTCATACAGATCGTTGAGTTGCTGGCGGCCGGCGTCGTCACCGAGCATTTCGGTCAGCGAGCGCTGGTTGCTGGCGAACAGTTTCAGCGAGGCGGCATAGGCGGCATCGATCTTGTCGGCCAACGGTTTCTGCTCGCTCGGCAACAGGCTGCGCAGGCCTTTGTTATCCACACCTTCCCAGACTGTCTTGGCAGCCGCGAGGCTGGCTTCGAGGCTGGTCAGGGACGACTGGCTACGCCATGCATCGGCCTGGAACGGTTGCGGCACACCCTTGGTCTGGYGGCCCATCGGCGTGCCGAGTTTTTTCTTCAGGGTGTCGATGGCCGTGACTTGCACACGCAGCAGATCGGCGATCGCTTCGTGGGAGTCCGCGTAGCGCTGGTTCGGGAATTTGCTCATTTGCGCGAGCATGCCGTCGGTGTTGTTCCAGGTTTGCAGAATGTCTTCGGCCAACTGTTTCTGGCGCTCACCGATGGCGACCAGCAACGGGCAGTATCTGGCCTTCTGCTCAGCGTTGGCCACGTCAGGCTTGCTGTCGAACAGAATGTATTCGTAGGCCGAAAGACCCTGTACCACAACGCTGGACTTGGCCAGGGCGGCGGCATCGATTTGCGGCTGGGCGGTAACCAGTTGTTCGACCTGACGACCGACCAGGTTTTTCTTGTCCGGCCAGAACTGTACTTGCCACGAACGGTTGCCTTCGGCTAATGGCCCGATCAGCAGCGGTTGCAGTTCGGCCCAGGCTTTTTGCGCGTGCAGGAAATCGGCACGAGCGGTTTCCAGGGTTTCCTTGCCTTCGCAGTAGGCGAGGGCGCTGACCGCCAATTGACGGTCGGCTTCAACCCAGCGGGTGTAGGTCGGCAGGATCACCGACTTGGCGATAGCCGACGACGTGACCGCTTGTGGGTCTTGGGGCGAGCAGGCGCCCAGGGCGAGTGCGGCAAGGCTGGTGAACAACAGTTTGGGACGGAACATGTCGGGCTCCCGCGAGTGGAATACGTGTTAAAGGGAATTCAGGAACGCCAGCAACGCAGCGCGTTGCTCGGCATCGAAAGACAAAACCTGTTGCTGCGCCGCTGTCGCCTCGCCGCCATGCCAGAGCACGGCTTCGAGCAGGTTGCGAGCGCGGCCGTCGTGCAGGAACTGGGTGTGGCCGCTGACCGCCTGTGTCAGGCCGATGCCCCACAATGGCGGGGTACGCCATTGGCGGCCGCTGGCCTGGAATTCGCTACGGTTGTCGGCCAGGCCGTCGCCCATGTCATGCAGCAGCAGATCGCTGTACGGGCGAATCACTTGATTGGCCAGTTCGGGTTCGGCGGCGTTGGCGGCGGTGGTGTATTTCGGGGTGTGACAGGACTGGCAGCCCGCCTGATAAAACAGGGACTTGCCGGCCAGCACTTCAGGTGCGTTGACGTCACGACGGGCCGGTACGGCGAGGTTACGGCTGTAGAACAGCACCAGGCGCAGGATGTTGTCGCTGACTTCCGGCTCGCCATTCGGGCCGTTGCCACTGGGTGCCTGTTTGCAAGCCGTTTGCGCGTCCGTGCAGTCATCAAACGGTCTCAGGCTGGTCGTGAGGCCCATATCACCCGAAAACGCGTGAACATTTTGTTGATTGAGGTTCGGTTGTCCGGCTTTCCAGCCAAATCGTCCCAACACTGTCTTTTGTTGGGCATCGTCCCACACCTGGTTCGGGCGTCCGGCGATGCCGTTGTTCGCCTTGGCCTGTGCCTCGGCGTTGGCCAGGATCGCTTCGTCGGGGATCGCTTCGAGCAGGCCCAGGCCAATCATCGGCGGCGCTACACGTGCCGAGAAACGGGTGTCGGGGTGCATCGGGCCGTAGCCCAACTGGGTGATGTTGAGGCTTGGTTTGCGCAATTCGACTTCGGTGCCGTCCTTGAAGCGAACCGGCACGGCGGTGTAATCGACCCGCACTTTGCCTTCGGGGGCCACGCCGGGTACGGCCATGTCCTGGAACTGACCGCCGTAGACGGGCTCCGGCACCACGCCGAGCTGTTCGATGACCTTGGCATACGCCGGGGCGTCGGGAATCGACAGGCGTACCAGCATCGACACGGCGTTCACATCGTCGGGAGTCGGCGGATGGCCGCGGCCGTCCTTGATGTGGCAGCCCTGGCAGGCATTGGTGTTGAACAGTGGACCGAGGCCATCGCGAGCGGTCGTCGTCGACGGGGCGATCACCCAGGGGCTGCGGAAGAAGCTGTTGCCGACGCTGAAATCCACGCGCCGTGACGGCGGCAGATTCGCCGAGGGCATGGAAAACGCATTCTGATCGGTCTTGCGCACCGTCGCACTACCGCCGGAGCGGGCTTCACCAGGTTCGGCCTGGGTGAATTTCGGGGCGTCATCGCAGGCACTCAGGCCCAGGGCCAGAAACAGTGCGGACAAGCGAAGAGGCAGCGAGGGCATCAGACATCCTGCAAGACGAGCAAAACAAGGGCGCAAAGTCTAACAGGGGATGGGAATTTGAATAAGAGGAATTATCGTTTGCTTGATGTGGGGCAATTGTCGCGGCCAACCCTGAACCCTGTGGGAGCGAGCCTGCTCGCGATTGCGGTGTGTCATCCAAAACTGATGTCGACTGACACGGCCCCATCGCGAGCAGGCTCGCTCCCACAATGGGCTGTGTATGGCAGATATGAAAAAGGCGACCCGAAGGTCGCCTTATTACTCACTCAGCCAGCGTTGATCAGAATTCGTGATCAGCGTTGTCCGGGTTCAGGTCGTTGATGCCCAGTTTGCCTGCAGCGGCTTCGATCGAACCGGTCTGCTTGACCAAGGACGCGATAGCGTCGCGGACGATCTGGTTGCCCGCGGTGTTGCCAGCGGCGATCAACTGGTCGTAGTGCTCACCCTTGTTGGCGTGGTCGACCATGATCTGGATCTTGGCTTCGGTAGCAGCCAGGTCGTCTTTCAGTGCGGTGTCAGCAGCCGGATCAGCCTTGGCCACCAGGGACGACAGGCTGGCGCCAGTCATTTTGGTGCCGTCGACACGGGAGTATTCGCCCAGGTACACGTTACGAATGCCCTTGGCATCGTAGAAGTGCGAGTTGTGGGTGTTGTCGCTGAAGCAATCCTGTTCGTCTTCCGGGGAGTTGGCTTCCAGGGAAACCTTCATGCGCTCGCCCGCCAGTTCGCCCAGGGACAGGCTGCCCATGCCGAACAGCATTTTGCGCAGGCCGGTTTCAGCCGGTTCCGCTTCCAGGGTGGCGCGGTAGTTGTCGGCCACGTTTGGCTTCCAGTTACCGACCATTTCTTCCAGGTCGCTGACCAGCAGTTGGGTCACGGCTTTCAGGTAGGCACGACGACGATCGTTGTGACCGCCAGTGGCGCCTTTGCCTTCCAGGTAGTCCGAAGCCGGACGGTTGCCGGCGCCAGGGCCGGTGCCGTTCAGGTCCTGGCCCCAGAGCAGGAATTCGATGGCGTGGTAGCCGGTGGCAACGTTGGCCTCGGAACCGCCCAGCTCGTTCAGGCTGGCGAGTTTTTCCGGGGTGATGTCTTTGACATCGACCTTGTCTTCGCCGATCTGTACTTCAGTGTTGGCGATGATGTTGGCAGTGGCACCCGGGTTGCCCAGGGCGTGTTCGTAGGACTTGTCGACGTAGTCGATCAGGCCCTCGTCCAGCGGCCAGGAGTTCAGCTGACCTTCCCAGTCGTCAACGATGGTGTTACCGAAGCGGAACACTTCGCTCTGCAGGTAAGGCACGCGGGCGGCAACCCAGGCTGCCTTGGCGGCTTTCAGGGTGTCGGCATTCGGCTTGGCGAGGAAGGCGTCGACGGCGGTTTGCAGGGTCTTCGCGGTGGATTCGGCATCGCTGTAAACGGCGAAAACGATGTCGGCGTAATGGGCGACAACGGCTTTGGCGGCGGCTTCGTCGACTTTACCGGCAGCGGCAGGCGCAGCGGCTGGAGCAGCCGCAGTGCTGGCAGCTGGCGCAGGCGCGGCAGCTTTTTCCTGGTCTTTACCTTCGCCGCAACCGGCGAGGGAAATAGCGATGGCCAACAGACTGGCGGTAGCCAGAGGCATACGAATCATGGCGAACATCCTGCTTCGATAAGGGGGGAGTGGTGCGATGCGCACGCAAAACTGCGACATAATGCAAATCTTTCGCATTATGTGTAAAGGGTTGTACCTGTAAATATTTCTTATTCACTGTAGGAGCGAGCTTGCTCGCGATGGACGTGAACGATGACGCGTTCATTCTGAATGAGCGTGTTGCTCTCAGGTTCATCGCGAGCAAGCTCGCTCCTACAGGGGATTACAAAATAGCGGCATTGCTGCGTTGGGCCTGCTTCAGGTAAACGCCCAGTTCCCGTGCCGGCAGCGGCTTGCTGTAGAGATAGCCCTGACCTTCGTGGCAGCCTTCGGAGATGATGTAGGCCTCTTGCTCGGCGGTTTCCACGCCTTCGGCAATCACCTGCATGCCGAGGCTCTTGCCCAGCTGGATGATGGCCCGAACGATGGTCGCATCGTCGTCATCGAGCAGGTCCTGAACGAAGCTCTTGTCGATCTTGATCTTGTCCAGCGGCAGGCTCTTCAGATAGCTCAAGGATGAATAGCCGGTGCCAAAGTCATCGATGGCGATCAGCGCGCCGGAGCGGCGCAGGCTGAGCAGGTGCTGGGCCGCCGTGCTGATGTCTTCCATCAGACCGGTTTCGGTGACTTCCAGCTCCAGGCTGCGTGGTGGCAGGCGATACATCTGCAGCAGGTTGTTGACCACCCGTGGCAGTTCGGCGTGGTGCAATTGAACCGTGGACAGGTTTACCGCCATGCGCAGGTCGCTGAAGCCCTGGTCATGCCACTCGCGTAATTGTTTGCAGGCCTGGTCAAGCACCCATTCGCCGATGGCAATGATGGTGCCATTCTGTTCGGCCAGCGGGATGAACAGGTCAGGCGGTACCATACCGTGCTCGGGGTGTTGCCAGCGAATCAGGGCTTCGACGCCCACCACGCGGTTGTCGCGATAGCTGATTTGCGGCTGGTAGACGAGGTAGAACTGATTGCGGATCAGGGCATCGCGCAGGTCTTTTTCCAACTCGCGGCGGCGGCGCATTTCGGTGTCGACGCTGGCGATATAGAACTGATAGCGGTTGCGCGAACGGGTCTTGGCCAGCGTCATGGTCTGCTCGGCCTTTTGCAGCAACTTCTCGGTACTGTCGCCGTCCTCGGGGAACAGAGTGATGCCGATGGTGGCGCGCAGGCGGATCTCCTGATGGTCGAGGGCAAACGCCGCTTCCAGATCATCAAGAATGCTTTGCGCCAGCTCGGYGGCTTCGTAGGGCTGCTCGATATCGGCCTGGACCAGAGCGAACTGGTCGCCACCGAGACGGGCGAGGGCACCCAGGCGACCGCTATGACCGCGCAGGCGATCGGCCAGGGCCAGCAACAACTGGTCGCCGGTCTGGTAGCTGAACTGCTCGTTGATGCCCTTGAAGTCATCGAGGCCGACACACAACACCGCGACCCGGCGCTGCAGTTTGCCGGCGTCGATGAGGATCTTGTCCAGTTGCTGCTGCAATTGCTGCCGGTTCGGCAGTCCCGTCAGGAAATCGTACTGGGACATGCGCAACAGGCTGTTTTCGGCTTCGTGGCGCAGATGGGTATTGCGTTCGATGGATTCGAGCAACTGGTTGGCGGTGTTGATCCAGATGCCCAGTTCGTTTTTCTCGTGGCCCTTGAGCAGCGGAATCTTGTGCTCGCTGGGACGATCCGGATTGATTTCCGTGAGGTGCTCGATGATCCGCGACAGCGGCTTGGTCAGCAGCCAGTGATAGACCAGATACAACACCAGCCCCATGGCGAGCGCGCGCAGTACGCCGGAAATGAAGATGATCACCGAGCTGACAATGAACCCCTGGCCGTAAGTGGCGGTATCGAGGGTGATGCTCAGATCGCCGTAATACTCGCTGTAAGGCCCGCGACCGACCAGTTGGGTGGTGAAGGTGCGTTCCTTGCCAAGAATCGGGTCGGTCAGCCAGCGACTGTGGGAGTGCTGCAACTCGCGGTTTTTTTGCGCGAGCATGGCTTCGTTGGGATGGCCGATGGAGGCCTGGCGCACGGCGTCGTCCTGAAACAGGCCTTCGATGACCTGCATGCCCATTTCCCGGTCCAGGCTATAGACAGCCTGGGTCGAGGGGTCGCGAAACATGTCGAGGATACGCTGGGCATCGCTGGCGACGGCCTGGCGTGTTTTATAGGCATCGAACACAATCTGAGCGCAGCTCAAGACCACGCCGACGATCAATGCCGACAGGAGCACGACCCGCAGCAACTTCACCGACAAGCTGTTCTTGAGTTCCAGCTTCAAAGGGTTATTCCTTGTTCCGTGCGGGTAGCATCAAGTTGCCATGAGTATTGGCAATCCCGTGATGGCAGTCAAAGTGACAATCATCCTTGGGGGATTTTGCCTGCAGCTTGGCCGATTTGCAGTTGTCTTGACGAGTTAGCCTATTAGCACTGTGTCGGTTGTCGAGTCCTTCAACTTGAGGGGCGGGGTGGAGATATTTTCCTTTTGTTTGATGTTAGTCGTCTGCGGCTGGGGAGCAAGGACCAGGGGGCTTGTTTCATCGTCGGGAAATGCCTTGGATTCTGTAGGTTGGTTTGGATATTTAACGGAGTACATATCCATTGCTGCGGTAACGGCGGCTGGCGGTTTCGCCCTTACGGCGAGTCCCTTTTGTCAAACGACACAAAAGGAACCAAAAAGTCTCGCCCCTTACGTACGGCCCCTCGCTGAGGCTCGGGGTTCCTTCGCTCCGGTGTTCATCCGGGGGCATTGCCCTCCGGTCGGCTTCGCTTCGACCTACATGCAATGAGTTCGACTGCGTCGAACGGCGCTGCGCGCCAATCCCCGGATGAACACCTCCACTCAGCCTGCCGAGGGGGCGGGTGGATCAAGATCAAAAGCTGCAGGCGAGCTAACGCTCGGCCCTGTAGGAGCGAGCTTGCTCGCGATGGACGTCAACGATAACGCGTGCTGCCTGAATGCCCGCGTTGTCCTGGAGTTTTTCGCGAGCAAGCTCGCTCCCACGGGGATCTTCAGTGGCCGGAAGTCCCGACTAAAAACCGGGGGCCCAATGTGAGCGAGCCTGCTCGCGAAGATGGCGGGACAGTCGACATTGCATTTTCAGCCACACCCCAACATATCGTTTCCACACGCCCGCGTGGGAGTGCTGCCAGGGACGCTCCGCGTTACGTTTTTGCGGGTTAGCGGTGTAGGAAAGCGCCAGAAGTTTCCCACGCAGTTTTCAGGTTGTCCGTCGGAAGCGGACTCAATAGCCTCTGACTGTCGCTGAAAACTCAGCGATCGGGTGTGAGAACCCGGCAAGTCATAGTCATCCAGTGCCAGTATCCGCATAATTGCCGCCAGCTTATCCGCTGTCTGTAAATGCGTTATGGCGGCTGTGTGCGGGCAGACTTTTGTCTGGCCGGGTGGCCTATGACCGGTTTTCTCACCTCGCACATAGCTGCCACCTCTTTGCCGTGTGAGAACGGCAATTGGCGGCACCCACCGCATAGGAATATTTCAGTGGATAAGTTAATCCCCGATCCCCCCAACAACACCACCAAACCCTACACCCCCAACACCATGTTCATGATCGTCCCGGACATGGATACCGAATCCCTGCTTGCCCATGCCTGTGAATCACTGGCTTCGGCCAACGTCATGGCGAGTGATTTCGCCACCTTCCTGACTGGCCCCCAGCGCAACACGGCGTTGGCCATTGCGCAGATCATCATGCTGGCGGAACTGGCGGTGAATCGTGCGTTGGATAACGTCGATCCGCAGGGATAGGTATTCAGTCAGGTTGACCGCGTCATCGTTCATCGCGAGCCTGCTCGCGAAGGGGCCCTGCCGAACGCTGAAAATCCCGGGCAATAAAAAACCCGGCTAAAAAGCCGGGTTCTTTTGACTGGCGTCGAGCTTAAGCGGTGAAGGTTTTGCCTTCGAACTGCTCAGCCACGAATTTCCAGTTGACCAGGTTCCAGAACGCTTCGACATACTTTGGACGCAGGTTGCGGTAGTCGATGTAGTAAGCGTGTTCCCAGACGTCGCAGGTCAGCAGCGGGGTGTCGCCGTTGGTCAGCGGGTTGCCGGCGCCGATGGTGCTGGCCAGGGCCAGGGAACCGTCAGCCTTCTTCACCAGCCAGCCCCAACCGGAACCGAAGGTACCGATGGACGTCTTGCTGAACTCTTCCTTGAACTTGTCGAACGAACCGAAAGCCGCGTTGATGGCTTCAGCCAGAGCGCCGGTTGGTTGACCGCCGGCGTTTGGCGCCAGGCAGTTCCAGTAGAAAGTGTGGTTCCAGACCTGAGCGGCGTTGTTGAAGATACCGCCCGAGGAAGTCTTGACGATTTCTTCCAGGGTCTTGCCTTCGAACTCGGTGCCTGGCACCAGGTTGTTCAGGTTCACGACGTAGGTGTTGTGGTGCTTGTCGTGGTGGAACTCCAGGGTTTCCTTGGAGATGTGCGGCTGCAGGGCATCGTGTGCGTACGGCAGTGGCGGCAATTCGAAAGCCATGATGATTCTCCTAATCAGGTCAGTTGCGGTGAGCGCAAGGCCGATCACGGGCGGCCAGACAAGCGCCGGGGAGTTTGTACTCTTTGCGGCGCAGGGAGTCGGATCATAGCACCGGGGGGGCGGCATAACCACGCAACAACTGTGTGGAATAGAGGTTCCGCGAATCAGCTGGCCGCGATCAACTGGAGCGCTACGGCAAACATCATCATAGCCACCAACAGATCGAGAATTCGCCAGGTGCTGGGGCGGGCGAGCCACGGTGCCAGCCATGCCGCACCGAGCGCCAGGGTGAAAAACCACAACAGCGAGGCGCTGGCCGCGCCGACGACATAAGCGCCGGGCTCGGTTTGTTGGGCGCCCAGGGAGCCGATCAGCAAAACGGTGTCCAGATAGACGTGCGGGTTGAGCAAGGTCACCGCCAGCGCGCTGAGCATCACCGCCCGCAGCGAGCGTACGGTCTGGCCTTCGCCCTGCTCAAGGCTCTGCTTCGAGAAGGCCCGGCGCAGCGCCTGGCTGCCATACCACAACAGGAACGCTGCGCCGCCCCAGCGGGCGATGGCCAGCAGCGTCGGGTTATGCGCCAGCACCGTCGCCAGGCCAAATACCCCGGCGGCCACCAACAGGGCATCGCAAGCCACGCAGAGCGCCGCCACCGGCAGGTGATGTTCACGCCGCAGGCTTTGCGCCAGGACAAACGCATTCTGGGTGCCGATCGCCATGATCAGGCCGAAGGCCACGAGCAGCCCGTTCACATAACTTTGCCACATGATTATTTACTCCGCGTTGGCTGCCAGATCCCGCAGCACCTGCAGGGCACGGTCGGCGTCGGCCTGGCCGACAAACAAATGGTCGTGGTAGTAGCCGGCAATCACGTTGCAGCTGATTCCGGCCTGGCCCAATGCCGTGGCGAACGCGGCGGTCAGGCCGACGGCGTCGAGGGCCGAATGTACGTTCAAGGTGATCCAGGCGGCGATGTAGTCGAAGCTGAAACCGGCTTTTTCGGCGTGGGAACGTTCGAGAATCACGGTCAGGCCTTCCTGCTCGCGGAAGCTGCCGACAATCTCCAGATCCTTGGGCAACTTGCCGTCACGCAGGGTGCAGAACACGTATTCGCCGGCGTTGAGTTGCGGGCTCATACTGCGCAGCAGCGTTGCCAATGAAGTTTCGCCAGCCATGTGGGTGATCCTTGTTCAAGAGTTCTTGCTGGTCATTGTCCTTGTGAAGGCTGTATAAGAAAAACCAATCTTGCTGATCGCTCATTAGGAAAACTGATGTTCGACTATAAATTGCTTTCTGCCCTGGCCGCCGTGGTTGAACAGGCCGGTTTTGAACGGGCGGCCCAAGTGCTGGGCCTGTCGCAATCGGCAATTTCCCAACGTATCAAACTACTGGAAGCGCGGGTCGGCCAACCGGTACTGGTGCGGACTACACCGCCAACGCCGACGGAAATCGGTCGACGGCTGCTCAACCACGTGCAGCAGGTGCGCTTGCTTGAACGGGATTTGCAAAGCCTGGTGCCGGCGCTGGATGAAGAGGGCCTGCCGGAGCGCCTGCGGATCGCCCTGAACGCCGACAGCCTGGCCACTTGGTGGGCGCAGGCCGTGGGGGCGTTTTGCGCGGAACAGCATCTATTGATGGATCTGGTGGTCGAAGACCAGACCGTCGGCCTCAAGCGCATGCGCGCCGGTGAAGTGGCGGCCTGCGTCTGCGCCAGCGAGCGCCCGGTGGCGGGTGCGCGCAGCGTGCTGCTGGGGGCCATGCGTTACCGGGCACTGGCCAGCCCCGCCTTTATTGCCCGGCACTTTCCGCAGGGCGTACGGGCCGATCAGTTGGCCCGCACCCCGGCGCTGGTGTTTGGCCCGGACGATTTCCTGCAGCATCGGTACCTTGCGTCCCTCGGCGTCGAGGGCGGTTTCGAACACCATTTATGCCCGTCCTCCGAAGGTTTCATTCGTCTGACGGAAGCCGGGCTGGGTTGGGGGCTGGTTCCGGAACTGCAGGTACGCGAGCAACTGGAAAGGGGCGTATTGCAGGAGCTGCTGCCAGATAAGCCGATCGATGTGCCGTTGTACTGGCATCATTGGCGTAATGGCGGCCAGCTGCTGGGGCTGCTCACCGATCAATTGGTACGCGCATCGAAGCAATGGCTGGTGCCCTTGGACTGACGCGCAGCGTCAAGACCTCACGTAATACGCAAAACGAAAAATTCGGAGCAATTCATGAAGATTCTGGTTACCGGCGCAAGCGGCTTCATCGGCGGGCGCTTTGCGCGTTTTGCCCTGGAGCAGGGCCTGGACGTGCGGGTCAACGGTCGCCGGGCCGAGAGTGTGGAGCATCTGGTACGCCGGGGAGCCGAGTTCATCCAGGGTGACTTGAGCGACCCGGAACTGGCTCGCGAACTGTGTTCGGACGTCGAGGCCGTGGTGCATTGCGCCGGTGCCGTCGGTTTGTGGGGGCGTTATCAGGACTTCCATCAGGGCAATGTCCAGGTCACTGAGAACGTGGTCGAGGCCTGCCTGAAGCAACGGGTACGGCGGCTGGTGCATTTGTCGTCGCCGTCGATCTACTTCGATGGTCGCGATCACCAGGGCCTGAGCGAAGAACAGGTGCCCAAACGCTTCAAGCACCCTTACGCCGCCACTAAGTACCTGGCCGAGCAAAAAGTCTTCGGCGCCCAGGAGTTCGGCCTCGAAACCCTGGCCCTGCGCCCGCGTTTCGTCACCGGGGCCGGCGACATGAGCATCTTTCCGCGCCTGTTGAACATGCAGCGCAAGGGGCGCCTGGCGATCATCGGCAACGGTCTGAACAAAGTTGATTTCACCAGCGTGCAAAACCTCAACGAAGCGTTGCTCAGCAGTTTGCTGGCCAGCGGTTCCGCGTTGGGCAAGGCTTATAACATCAGCAACGGCACGCCGATTCCGTTGTGGGACGTGGTCAATTACGTCATGCGCAACATGGAGGTTCCACAGGTAACCCGTCACCGTTCCTACGGTCTGGCCTACAGCGTGGCGGCGCTCAACGAGGGTGTGTGCAAGTTGTGGCCGGGGCGTCCCGAACCGACGCTGTCGCGTCTGGGCATGCAGGTCATGAACAAAAATTTCACCCTGGACATCAGCCGCGCCCGGCATTATCTGGATTACGATCCCAAGGTCAGCCTCTGGACGGCCCTCGATGAGTTCTGTGGCTGGTGGAAGGCCCAGGATATTCGCTGATGCCCGAACAACGACTCCTTACTGAACCGGATACGGGGCTTGGGGGTCAATGGTTACGGCTGTGGGGTTTATACTGCGCGGCATAAAGCCATCATTTGTTTCACTAAGGTTGATTCAATGTCTATGCGTAACGATGCCAACGACGACTTCGACGAAGTACCGAGCCTGCGTGCAGATGTTCTCGACGACGACTTTCCACCCACTGCCCGCACGGCCGTGCATTCGCGCACGGCGCCGGTGGTGAGGGTCAAGGCGGCGAGCACTGGCCCACTGTGGGCGTTGGTCGGGGCGTTGATCTTTGCGTTCGCGGGCCTGGCTTGGTGGAGCTTCCAGCAGATCTCCCTGATGGAACAGCAACTGGTGGCGACCCAGGAAAGTTTCGCGCGGATCAGTGAGGAAGCGGCTGGGCGCCTGCAGGACATTTCCGGAAAGGTCGTTGCCAGCCAGACCAGTGTCACCACCGACAGCGAGGCCTTGAAGCTGCAAATCCGCCAGCTGGAAAGCAAACTCAAGGACCAGGGCGCCCAGCAGCAAGGTGTTGCCGGCCAGGCCTCGGATCTGGACAAGCGACTGGCACAAATGACCGCGCAATCCACCGAACTGGACAAACGCCTGGCGCAGTTGACTGCCCAGGACACCGAGCATCAGACGGCCAATATGCAGTTGCAGGCCCAGGTCAAAGCCTTGAGCGCTGAATTGGCCGCCTTGAAAAGTACCCCGTCCGACTCGGAAAAACTCGACGCACAGCTGAAAAGCCTGGGCGCCGACATTACCGCGCTGAAAAAACAAGGCAACCCGAGCGCTGCCATCGAGCGTCTCGAGCAAGACATGATCGTGCTCAAGAGCCAGCAGGACAACCGTCCGGCCGCCGCACAGGGTTCGACCAACACTGCCGAGTTCGATGCCTTCCGCAGCCAGGTCACCCGCAACATCAATACCCTTCAGGCGCAGATCCAGAACCTTCAGCAGCAACTGCGCGCCCGGCAATAATCGCCTGCATGCGGATCTTACTGATTAGGCTGAATGCCATGTTGCGGGACGGCACCGAATAGCGGTGACGAGTGGCATGGTGAAGACAGTTGCTCCCACAAGGACCATGCAAATCCTGTGGGAGCGGCGGTGCGGCGATCCGACTTGCCCGCGATGAAGGCAACGCGGTCTACCTACCGAACCTTGTCCTCGCGCCCGCGCAACAACATGTTCGGCATGGCAATCGCTGCCGCCAGCCCCAGCAGCGACACCACAGCGCTGACCGTCAGCAAGTGCCGGAACGTCAACAACAACTCGGCACGCAGGGCGTTCTGCGCGTCACCCGGTGCGGCGTTCAACCCGTCCAGCAACACATTCCCCGAACTGCCTTCGGCAATCAGCGACGAGCCGGCCAGATGCGCAAAACTCGAATCCTGCAACAACGCCAACAGCAGTGCCGACATCAACGCCACGCCGACCGCACCACCCAGCGAACGGAACAGATTGGTGGTGCTGGTGGCCACGCCGATGTCTCGCTGGTCCACCGAGTTCTGCGTGCCGACCAATGACGTCGGGAACTGCATGCCGGAGGCAATCCCGCAGAGCAGCATGAACAGGCTGCTCAAGACGAACGCCTGCGGCGGGCTGAACGCCATGCCAAGAATCGCGATGGGCATCAGCGCAGCACCGGTGAGGATCATCGGTTTGTAGCGCCCGGTCACGGAGGTGCGACGGCCGGCGAAATACGCGCCAATCGGCAAGCCCATGGCCAGCGGCAGCAGATGCAGGGCGGCACTGTCGGCACCGGCGCCGGTGACGCTCTGGAAGCGCAGCGGCATCAATACGATCAGCGAGATGGCCTGGAAACTGGTGAAGAAAATCGTGCACCAGCACAGGATCGCGTTGCGGTTGGCGAACAGGTGCATGGGCAACAGCGGCTCCCGTGCCCGCCGCTCGTGGACGACGAACAACCCCAGCACCAGCACTGCACAAGCGAGCAGCGCCAGCACTTCGGCACTGCGCCACGAATGGCCCTGACCGACCTGCGTGATGCCCAGTAACAACGCCGTCAGCCCGATGATCATCAGCGCGGTGCCCAGGTAATCGATGATCGGTTTGCGTTGCGGAATCGGCAGGCCTACCAGCGTGCGGTCAGCCACCAGCCAGGCGCCCAGGCCCAATGGCAGGTTGATCAAAAACACCCAGCGCCAGGACAGGTATTCGGTCATGTAGCCGCCAAGCACCGGGCCGGCCACGCTGGCCACCGCGTACATGCTGCTGAAATAGCCCTGATAACGACCGCGCTCCCGTGGCGGCACGATGTCGCCGATGATCGCCTGGCTCACCGAGATCATCCCGCCGGCCCCGATGCCCTGGAGGATCCGCGCCAGCACCAGTTGCTCCATGCTCTGGGCCATGCCGCAGAACACCGACGCCAGGGTGAACAGGCCCATGCCGAACAGCATCAGCTTGCGCCGCCCGTACAGATCGCCCAGTTTGCCGTAGATCGGCACTGCCACGGTCATGGCCACCATGTAGCCGGAAATCACCCAGGCCAGCAGGCTGACGTCCTTGAATTGTGCGGAAATGGCCGGCATCGAAACGGCGACGATGGTCTGGTCCAGCGCCCCGAGAAAGATCGCCAGCATCAGCGCGATCAGCACGCTGCGGATGGCGGGTTTGGGCATTTCAGGCTGGTGGAGATTGGTCACGGGAAAACCTGCGGGCAGTGATTGACCCGCAAGTAGCAAGGCGAGCGGGGATGCTCGTCAGTGTAAGTCGATAGGAAGCTATTCGATAGCCTCATAAGGAAGCCCGACGTAGTTTTCTGCAATGGTCTTGCGACCCGCCTCGGAATCGATGAAATACTCCAGTTCCGACTCGGCAATGCGCTGACTGAAGGCATCGTGATCATCGAAACGGTGCAGCATCGAGGTCATCCACCAGGAAAACCGCTCGGCTTTCCACACCCGGCGCAGGCAGATTTCCGAGTATTTCTCCAGCAGATCAAGGCGATCTTCGCGGTAAACCTTGAGCAGGATATTGAACAGCGTACTGACGTCACTGGCCGCCAGGTTCAGGCCCTTGGCGCCGGTGGGCGGGACGATGTGCGCGGCGTCTCCGACCAGGAACATCCGCCCGTATTGCATGGGTTCGACGACGAAGCTGCGCAGTGGCGCGACGCTTTTTTCGATGGACGGGCCCGTTACCAGTTTGTCCGCCAACTGTTGTGGCAGTCGCGACTTGAGTTCGTCCCAGAAGCGTTGATCCGACCAGTTATCCACATGATCGCCGGTGGGCACTTGCAGGTAGTAACGGGTGCGAGTCGGCGAGCGCATGCTGCACAGCGCGAAACCGCGCTCATGGCGGGCGTAGACCAGCTCTTCGTGGACCGGCGGGGTATCGGCCAGGATCCCGAGCCAGCCGAACGGATAGATCCGTTCGAAGACTTTCAGGCTGTCGGCGGGAATCGATTGCCGCGCCACTCCATGGAAGCCGTCGCAACCGGCGATGTAGTCGCAATCGAGACGATACAGCTCGCCGTCCTGCTCAAAAGTGACAAACGCTTCATCGGTTTTCATGCCGTGGGGAACAACGTTGTCGGCTTGATAAATCGTCTGCGCGCCAGCCTCCCGACGAGCGGCCATCAGGTCGCGGGTGACTTCGGTCTGGCCGTAGATCATCACGGTTTTGCCACCCGTCAGGGCGTGCAGATCGATGTGGACCTGGCGTCCGTCGAGGGCCAGTTCGAAGCCGCCATGCACCAGTCCCTCGGCGTCCATGCGCTGACTCACGCCGGCCTGGCGCAACAGCTCTACCATGCCTTGTTCAAGCACGCCGGCGCGGATTCGGCCGAGCACATAGTCCGGGGTCTGGCGTTCTAGAATGACGGTGTCGATACCGGCGTTGTGCAGCAATTGGCCGAGCAACAGGCCTGAAGGGCCGGCACCAATGATGGCGACTTGGGTTTTCAGCGTTTTCATTGTTGTTATGACTCGCAAGCTTCACGCGACCAGGGCCGGTGAATGATTTTTATGGATCGAGTGCTTGCATTTTTCCCTTGCGCGTCTGTCAATTGAAGGTGAAAACTGAGCCGATACCTGTACATTCTGCCAATCGGTGCGATTATCGCCCGCCATCTACTCCGAGGCCTGGATTGAAGTGATGAACAAGCCTGACCTGCCTTCGATTCCGGTGTTCAAGCTCTACGGTGAAAGCCTGGATTGGCCGACCCCGGACTTGCTGCACTGTGAAACCATTTCCAAACGCAGCCGCGAACATCATTGGGAAATCAAACCCCACCGCCACGCTGATTTGTGCCAGTTGCTCTTCGTGTTCAAAGGTCAGGCAGAGCTTGAAATCGAAGGCCAGCGTACGCAACTGGTGGAACCGGCGATCCAGATCCTGCCACCGCTGTCGGTGCACGGCTTTCGCTTTTCCGAGGATGTGGAAGGGTTTGTCGTGACCCTGGCCGCGCCGCTGATCGCCCACCTGCAGATGCAGTTGGGACACTCGGTCAATGCCCTGGCCCAGTCCGAAAGCTACCCGGCAGGCAAGGACGCCGAGTACCTCAACAGCCTGTTCAGTGCCTTGCAGAACGAATACACCAGCCATCAACCGGCGCGGGAAATGCTCATGCATTCGCTGGTCAGTGTGATCATGGTGTGGGTCAGCCGTCAGGTGATCCAGCGTCGCACTGCCATGGCGCGACCGCAGCGGGCCCGGGAATACCTCAATGGCTTTATTCAGCTGGTGGAAGAGACCTATCGGCAGCACGTCAAGGTCGAGGACCTGGCGCACCGGCTGGGGATTTCCGTGTCCCACCTCAACGGCACCTGTCGTGAGCTGGCGGGGCAACCGGCGTTGCAGATCATGCACGAACGGCAATTGCTGGAGGCCAAGCGTTTGCTGACCTACACCAGCATGACCATTTATGAAATGTCCGACGTGTTGGGGTTTTCCGATCCGACCAACTTCACGCGCCTGTTCCGGCGTCGTGTGGGGATTTCGCCCAAAGCATTTCGCGACCGCTTGAAGGCCGATCAGGACAACGAAGCCTGACCCCTTTCGTTACCGGAGGGCGTTGAGGGTGGCGTTGTGGGGGATGCAGCGCTCGAAGTTGCAGCTCGCGTATTCACGGGGCAGGTTGCGCAATTGCTCTACGCGCCAGGCGGCAGCGCCATACAGCCCGAGCGTGACCGCACAGGTGATGAAAATCGCGAGGTATCTTCTTGTTTTGATGTTCATGGCGTTGACCTCTGAACGAATACCTTTCGGTATTACTTTGAGCATAGGTCAGCGCGGGTGAGTTGCCAGCAAGCCGGGGTTGGCATTTGACGCGGTATTCAGAACGCTGATGCCTCCTGTGGGAGCGAGCTTGCTCGCGATAGCGGTGGATCAGTCGACATCATTGGTGAATGGTCTGCAGCCATCGTCGGAACGCCGCCCGGAGCAAGCTCGCTCCCACAGGGTTTCCATTTACAACCCGATATCCCACTCCGGCTCCTCCGGAAATCTAAGCACCAGAAAATCCAGCAAGCTGCGCAACGCCGCTGGCATGTGCTTGCGTGAGGCATACACCGCATACACGTTCATTTGCCGTGGTTCGGCCGCCGGCAGCAGGCGAATCAATTCGCCGCTGTGAATGTGCACGCCGGCCTGATACGTGGGCAGCATCGCCACCCCGGCGCCGGCGATCGTTGCGCGTAGCAGCGTGCTGGCCTCGTTGGCGCTGATGTTGCCCTGCACCGGTACTGAAACCTGCTCGCCGTCCTGCTCGAAATGCCAGAGGCTTTTGCCGAAGTAGGAATGGGTCAGGCAATTGTGCCGGCTCAGGTCCTCGACCCGTTGCGGCGCCGGGTGCTCGCGCAAGTAAGCGGGGGATGCGCAGATCACCGAGCGACAAACCGTCAGGCGGCGGGCGATCAGGTTCGGGTCCAGGTCGTTGCTGGTGCGGATCGCCAGGTCGATGCGCTCATCGATCAGGTTCACGGTGCGGTCGAGCATCTGCATGTCGATGCTCACGCCGGGGTAGCGTCGGACATAGGCGGCCATGGCATCGGCCAGTTGTGCCTGGCCGAAGGAGGTGCTGACGCTGATCCGCAGCAGGCCGCGCGGTGCGTCATCCGGTTCGCTGACGGCGGCTTGCATGTCGCTGGACAAATCGAGCATCTGCCGACAGCGGGGCAGGATCTCGTTGCCGGCGGCGGTAAGGCTCAACTTGCGCGTGGTGCGATGCATCAGGCGCGCGCCAACCCAGTCTTCCAGTTCCGCGAGATACCGCGACACCACCGGCCGTGACAGATCCAGATGATCGGCGGTGGCCGACTGGCTGCCGAGGTCGACCACCGTGACGAACACGCGCATTGCTTGAAGACGATCCATGATTTGCCCGCTTTCAGAAACAAACTATGTCCAAGCATCGCATTTTTTGTACTGAGTCAGGCAACTAAGCTCTGTTCCACTGTAGGAGCGAGCTCGCTCGCGATGGTCGTTAACGATAACGCGGGTTACCGGTTAAACGCGGCGTCTTCGATTCCATCGTCGGAACGCCGCCCGGAGCAAGCTCGCTCCTACAAAAGACATCGCCATGCAAGGCCATCGGACAACGGAGCAACAGATGATCGGTTTCACCACTTTAAAGCGCATTTTGCTGGTAGGCGCCGCCCTCGGTTTCGCCGCCCATGCAGCCGCCTCGACCCTGACGCTGGATGTCTACAACCCCGGCGAAAAAGCCATCTTCCCGGTGACCTCGGTGCTGGTCAGCGGCGAGAAAGAAGCGATCCTGGTGGATGCGCAATTCGGCAAGTCCCAGGCCGAACAGGTGGTGGAAAAAATCCGTGCCAGCGGCAAGCAGCTGACCACCATCTACATCAGCCACGGTGACCCGGACTACTACTTCGGCCTCGAAACCCTGACGGCCGCGTTTCCCAAGGCCAAGATCCTCGCTTCGCAGCCGACCGTTGACCACATCAAGCAAACAGTCGACGGCAAACTGGCGTTCTGGGGCCCGAAAATGGGGGCTGATGTGCCGGGCAAAACCATCGTGCCGGACGTGCTCAAGGGCGATAGCCTGAACCTTGAAGGGAAGAAATTGCAGGTGGTCGGTCTTGAGGGCCCGCAGCCGGATCGCAGCTTCGTATGGATTCCGTCGATCAAGGCCGTGGTCGGAGGTGTCGTGGTGGCGCAAAACATCCATGTGTGGATGGCTGACACGCAAACGCCACAGTCCCATGCCGATTGGTTGGCTACGCTGCACTCCATTGAAACCCTGAAGCCGCAGACCGTGGTACCGGGGCATTACCTGGGCGAGAACGATCGCTCACTGACGGCAGTGCAGTTCACTTCCGCTTACATCAAGGCTTTCGACGAGGAAACCGCAAAGGCCAAGGATTCTGCTGAACTGATTGCGGCAATGAAAAAACGCTTCCCGGCACTGGGCGATGAAAGTTCGCTGGAGTTGAGTGCCAAGGTCGCCAAGGGGGAGATGAAGTGGGGTGAATGAAGTTAAGAGGTAGTAGGCCTTTGATATCAATGCTTTCAAGCCAACTGGAGAACGTCATGAGCAAAATCGCAATCATCGGTGCCACCGGTCGTGCCGGTAGCCAATTGCTGGAAGAAGCCCTGCGTCGCGGTCACAGCGTTACCGCGATCGCCCGCAACACGGCGAAAATCGGCCCGCGTGCCGGATTGGTCACACGCAACGTCGACGCTCTGGATGCCAGTGCTTTGCAAGCGGCCATCGAGGGGCATGACGTAGTCGTCAGCGCCGCACATTTCGCGACCCTGCCTGCCAGCGCCGTCATCGGGCCGGTGAAGAAGGCCGGGATCAAACGCTTGCTGGTGGTGGGCGGTGCCGGTTCGCTGTTGTTGCCGGATGGTACACGAGTGATCGACAGCAAAGGTTTTCCGGACGCGTACAAGGCCGAAGCCAGTGCCGGTGCCGAGTTCCTCGCTAACCTGCGTCAGGAAAAGCAACTGGACTGGACCTTCCTGTCGCCATCGGCCGAATTTGTCGAGGGCGAGCGCACCGGGAAATTCCGCATCGGTCAGGATGATTTGCTGGTGAGCAGAGAAGGGCGCAGCTGGATTACTTTTGCCGACTATGCGATTGCAATGCTCGACGAAGTAGAAGCGCCGAAGCATTCGCGGCAGCTCCTACAGATACCGTGGTTTACCGAGACTGCGCCTGCTCCACCAACCAGCTCATCAATTCACGTAATTTCGGCGAAGGTCCTGGTTTTTCGGGGAACACCAGGTAATACGCCAGCCCCGTCGTCACCTTCAATTCGAATGGCATGACCAGCCGCCCGGCGTTCAGGTCATCGCCAATCAGCGACCAATCACCAATCGCTACCCCCGTTCCCTGGGACGCCATCGACATTGCCAGGTCCAGTGTTTCGAAGTGCTGGCCCTTGCCGACATTGGTCAAATGCACATCCGCGGCTTTCAACCAGGCCTTCCAGTCCCGTTCATCGCGGGTTGGGTGCAGCAACAGGTGTTGTTGCAGATCGGCTGGTATCTGCAGGGGCATGGGGCCTTCGAGCATCGGTCTGGAACACACAGGCGTGAGTTGTTCGTCGAAGAGTTTTTGCGACATCAATGAATCGTCCGGCGGTGCGCCGTACATCACCGCTGCATCGAACTGCTCGCGATGAAAATCCACACCGTGCTTGACCGTGGTGGTCAGCTCCACCGGTACGTCCGGGCGTTCCCGTTGCCATTGCAACAGACGCGGCAGCAACCAGCGCATGACGCAGGTCGGGGCCTTGAGTTGCAGGGTTTCGCGCTTCTCGCCGATCTGTTCAACCGCCTCATCGATCAGGCCGAAAATCTGCTGCACCCGTGGCAGCCATTCCCGTCCCTCGGCTGTCAGGTCCAGGCCTCGGGCCAGGCGGATGAACAGTTCATAACCCAGATGATCTTCCAGCCCGGCGATCTGTCGACTCACCGCGCCTTGGGTGATGTGCAGTTGCTCGGCGGCCCGGGTGAAGTTGCAGCACTGCGCGGTAATCAGAAAAGTGTGCAGCGCCGGCAGGGGAGGCAGTCGTTTCATTGGGATCCAAGGTATGACGTGAGGACATGGCTAGTATGACTTTTTATCCATTGTTGCGGCTACCTGTCGCCCGTTCCAATGAGGCCATTCCCGGGCCTGCGAATCCATCATAAACACAGCGCACGCCCGGCGTCTCAAACGAACAAAAAGGGCAAAGACATGGCGACGTGCGGCGAAGTATTGGTCAAGTTACTCGAAAACTACGGGGTCGAGCAGGTGTTCGGCATTCCGGGGGTGCATACCGTGGAGCTGTATCGCGGGCTGGCCCGTTCGAGCATCAACCACGTCACGCCGCGCCATGAACAGGGCGCCGGCTTCATGGCCGACGGCTACGCCCGCACCAGCGGCAAACCGGGTGTGTGCTTCATCATCACCGGCCCTGGCATGACCAACATCACCACCGCCATGGGCCAGGCCTACGCCGATTCGATCCCGATGCTGGTGATCTCCAGCGTGCAATCGCGCAGCCAGTTGGGCGGTGGTCGCGGCAAGCTGCATGAGCTGCCGAACCAGGGCGCACTGTGTGCCGGTGTGGCGGCGTTCTCCCACACCCTGATGTCGGCTTCCGAGCTGCCGGGCGTGTTGGCTCGTGCCTTTGCGCTGTTCCAGGCTGGCCGTCCGCGTCCAGTGCACATCGAAATTCCGCTGGATGTGTTGGTCGAAGAAGCCGACGACTTGCTCGCCAGCCTGCCGGTCAATATCGACCGAGCCGGTGCTTCGCCGAGCGCCGTGTCGTGCATGACCGATTTGCTGGCCGGCGCCAAGCGTCCGCTGATTCTCGCCGGTGGCGGCGCCATCGACGCGGCCGTCGAGCTGACTGAGCTGGCCGAACTGCTGGACGCACCGGTCGCCCTGACTATCAATGCCAAGGGCATGCTCGCCTCCGGCCACCCGTTGCTGATCGGCTCGACCCAGAGCCTGGTCGCTACCCGTGCGCTGGTCGCCGAGGCCGATGTGGTCCTGGCCATCGGCACCGAACTGGCCGAGACCGACTACGACGTGACCTTCGCCGGCGGTTTCGAAATTCCTGGCAAGTTGCTGCGCGTCGACATCGACCCGGACCAGACCGTGCGCAACTACCCGCCGCACGTGGCACTGGTGGCCGACTCGCGCAACGCCGCCCAGGCTTTGCTCAGCGCCTTGTCGCACAAGTCCCTGGCCGAGCGCCGCAACGATTGGGGGCAAGTACGCGCCGCCCGTCTGCGTGAAGACCTGGCCGCGACCTGGGACGCACCGACCCTGGCTCAGACCCGTTTTCTCGAAACCGTTCTGCATGAATTGCCGAACGCGGTATTCGTCGGCGACTCAACGCAACCGGTGTACACCGGCAACCTGACGTTCAACCCGGAGCGCCCGCGTCGCTGGTTCAACTCGTCCACCGGTTACGGCACCCTCGGTTACGCCTTGCCGGCAGCGATTGGCGCCTGGCTGGGTGGCAGCGTTGAAGGTGGCGCGCGTCCTCCTGTGGTGTGCCTGATCGGCGACGGTGGCCTGCAATTCACCCTGCCGGAATTGGCCAGCGCCGTTGAAGCGCGCACTCCAGTGATCGTGCTGCTGTGGAATAACCAGGGCTACGAAGAGATCAAGAAATACATGGTCAACCGTGCCATCGAGCCGGTCGGCGTGGACATCTACACCCCGGACTTCATCGGTGTGGCCAAGGCATTGGGTTGCGCGGCGCAAGCGATCAGCAGTGTCGAGCAATTGCGTGGCGCATTGCGTATGGCCACCGATCGCCAGGGCCCGACCCTGATTGAAATCGACCAGGCCGAGTGGATGCAGGCGGTGTCGAAATGAGCTTCCCGACTACCCTGGATGGCCTGTACATCAACGGCCAATGGTCGGCCGGCAACGAACACCTGCGCGTGATCAACCCGGCGACCGAAGCCCTGTTGACCACCGTGAATGGCGGCGACGAGCGTGCGGTTGATCAAGCCGTGAGCGCGGCGACCCAGGCGTTCGCCGTCTGGTCGAAAACCACAGGCGCCGAACGCGGCGCGATCCTGCGCAAAATCGCCGTGGGCGTGCAGGCCAACCGTGAAAAGCTGATGCACTTGCAGTCGAGCAACAACGGCAAGCCGCAATTCGAAGCCGCGATCGACGTCGATGACGTGATCGCCACGTTCGAGTATTACGCCGGTCTGGCCGAAGGGCTGGACGCGAAACAGGACAGCGTCATCGAGCTGCCGACCGACGATTTCAGCGCTCGCCTGCGCCGCGAGCCGTGCGGTGTGGTCGGCCTGATCGTGCCGTGGAATTTCCCGATGGTCACCACTGCGTGGAAACTCGCCCCGGCCCTGGCCGCCGGTTGCTGCGTGGTGCTCAAGCCTTCGGAAGTGACGCCGCTGCCGGAGCTGGAACTGGCGGCGATCATCGCTGAAACCGGGTTGCCTGCGGGCGTGTTCAACCTGGTGTGCGGCACTGGCCGGGCGGTTGGCGCGCCCCTGTCGGCTGACTCGCGCATCGCGAAAATATCCTTCACCGGCAGCAATGCGGTCGGCGTGCAGGTCATGCAACGTGCGGCGGAAACCGTTAAAGGCGTGAGCCTGGAACTGGGCGGTAAATCTTCGCTGCTGGTACTGGCCGATGCCGATCTCGACCTGGCGGTGGAAGTGGCCTGTGGCGGTGGTTTCTTCAACGCCGGGCAGATGTGCTCCGCCACCAGCCGCGTGCTGGTCGCCGATGAACTGGCCGATGAATTCCTGACTCGTGTGAAGGCCCGTGCCGAAGCGATTCGCGTGGCCGACCCGTTCGACCCGAACGTGGAAATGGGCGCCCTGGTCAATCAGGCGCAATACCAGCGCGTGCTCGGTCACATCGACCGTGGTTTGAGTGCCGGCGCCAAGCTGGTTTGCGGTGGCAATCGCCCGGCCGACCTGCCGCGCGGATATTTTTTGCAGCCGACGGTGTTCACCGAAGTGCCCCTCGACAGTGCGCTGTGGTGTGAAGAGATTTTCGGCCCGGTGATCTGCGTGCGCAGTTTCGCCTCTGAAGCCGAGGCGATTGACCTGGCCAACGACAGCCAGTTTGGTCTGGTCGCCAGTGTGGTGACGCGCGATGCACAGACCGCTGACCGCGTCGCCAACGCTTTGCAGGCGGGGCTTGTGTGGATCAACGCGCCACAGGTGATCTTCCCGCAGACCGCCTGGGGCGGCTACAAGCAGAGCAGCATCGGCCGCGAATTGGGGCCGTGGGGCTTGCAGGCTTTCCAGGAAATCAAACACGTGATCCGGGCAGTCTGACGCCAATCACTGTAGGAGCGAGCCTGCTCGCGATGGACGTCAACGATGACGTGGGTCGCCTGAATGTACGCGGTGCCTTTGCACCCATCGCGAGCAGGCTCGCTCCTACAAGAGGCATGCGCTGGCGTCATGGCTTCAATGAGTTTTTATCGATAGTCAGGTGTTTTACACGACCTCAGGATGAACTTGCTGGCTCAGCCAAGCCCCCGAAAATACGAGGGATAACGCTGGTCCGGTCGCGCGGATGCAACAGTTTCGACCTGCCTTATACCTACAAAAACAAAGGGAGTCCGTAATGGGCGAGCATGATCTGAACAGACGTCAATTCATCAAGACCGTGGGCGTAGCCTCGGTTGCAGCGGCAGCCATGAGCATGCCGTTCATCAAGGCCAATGCCAGCGACACACGTTTTGCCGGCAAGACCCTGCGTTTGCTGACCTGGTCCGATGACACGGGCCTGGCCGCACTGCGCAACATCGCCGCGACCTTCGAAGACAAGTACGGCTGCAAGGTCATCGCTGACCGCACCGGCAGTACCTCGGAAATGGTCGCCAAGCTCAAGGCCGGCGGTGATCGTCCGCAGTACGACATCATCACCCTGGCAGGCGTCGGCGCCGAAGGTCTGGCCGCCGCCAACCTGCTGGAAAAACCCGACCTCAACCGCATTCCCAACCTCGTCGATGTACCGGAGAAATACCGCACCGGCGCCAATGGCCACGGTATCGGTTATCTGCTGTGGTGCAACAGCCTGGTCTACAGCACCCGCACCCAGAAACAAGCGCCGGACAGTTACGCGGCCCTGTGGGACCCAGAACTGGCACCAAACATCTTCCTGCCGCCGCCGAACTGGACCGAGGCCATGGACCTGATCATCATCGCCGCCAAACTGGCCGGTGGTGACGAACACAACATTGAACCTGGCTTCAAGAAACTCGCCGAGCTGAAGGATCGTGTGGTGACCCTGGGTGAAAACCCGAACCAGATTGCCGAACTGTTCCGCACCGGTTCCCTGGACATGGGCGGGCTGTACGCCCCCGCGTTCTTCCCGAAGCAGATCCGCGATCCGAACTACGGCCTGGGCGCCACGTTCGGCATGAAGGAAGGTTTCTACACCGACCTGATGCTGTCGGTGATGCCGAAGAACCGTCCGGGCGATACCGACATGGCCTATGCCTTCATCAACCACTCTCTGGACCCGCTGGTGCAGGGCAAGATGGCTGAAGACATCTACAACGGCCCGGTCAACGCCAAGGCGATCATCTCCGCCGAAGCACGCAAGAGCCCGTACATCCTCACGCCGGAGCAGATTGCCGAGAAGGCGATCATGCACGACAACGCCTTCCTGGCGACTGTGCATGACCAGTGGATTCGTCGTTACACGGAAATCTTTTCTTCCTGATCGAGTGACGTACACAGGATCTTCAAACACTGAAGATCCCCTGTGGGAGCGAGCTTGCTCGCGATAGCGGAGTGTCAGTCGCCATCATTGGCGACTGACAAGCATTCATCGCGAGMAAGCTCGCTCCCACATGGGGCAAAGTGACCTTGAGTCTTGTGTTTGTCAGCTGCTTTCCATTGACGAGACCCTTTGCTATGGAACACCAACCTCTGACTCATCCGC
>NZ_JBFUIC010000008.1:0-61783 GCF_056402075.1 Pseudomonas sp. P4_C3 | reverse complement strand
CTTCCAGGCCGATCACCGACACCAGCGCGGTGTCTTTCATCAGGATCATGAACAGGTTGCCCAGGCCGGGCAGGGCGATGCGCCACATCTGCGGCATGATCAACTTGGTGAAGATGCGCCACTTCGACAGGCCCAGGGCCACGCCGGCTTCACGATGGCCTTTGGGGATGGCGAGGATCGCGCCGCGAAACACTTCCGTGGCGTAGGCGCCGAAGCACAGGCCCAGTGCAATCACGCCGGCGGCGAAGGCGTTGAGTTCGAGGTCGGGGTTGCCGAAGAACTCGCCCAGGGCACGCATCAGGTTGACGGTGCCGAAGTAGATCAACAGCACCCAGAGCAATTCAGGGATGCCGCGAACCAGGGTCGAATAAGTGCCGCCAAGCCATTGCAGCGGCTTGTACGGGGAAGTCTTGGCCAAGGCGCCGAGCAGACCGAGCACCAGCCCCAGGCACAGGGCCGAGAGTGCCAGTTTCACAGTCATCAGCGCGCCAGCGGCGAGCGCCGGGCCGAATCCGTAGAGGTCGATAATCATGGATTTCTTTTCAAATCGCGGCAGGCAGGCCGAGAACCGGCGCCATCAGGCGCCGGTCAGGCAGGTCAGTATCAATAGATGCTGAACGGGAAGTACTTGTCGTTGATCTTCTTGTAGGTGCCATCAGCGACGATTTCTTTCAGGGCGGCGTTCAGCTTCTCGCGGATCGGGTCCTTTTTACGGACAGCGATACCGATCTTGTCGCTTTCTTCCACTGGGTCGCCCTTGAACTCGTAGCCACGGCCAGCGTCGCTTTTCAGCCACTCGTAGTTGACGTACTTGTCGGCCAGGATGCCGTCCAGACGACCGGAAGTCAGGTCGAGATAGGCGTTTTCCTGGGTGTCGTAGAGTTTGACTTCAACGCCCGGCATGTTGTCTTCCATGAAGGTGCCTGCCAGGGTCGAGCGCTGGGCGCCGATCACCTTGCCTTTCAAGGAGTCCTTGTCGGTTTTGAAGTCGACGTCTTTCTTGGCGATGAATTGCAGCTTGTTGGAGTAGTACGGGTCGGTGAAGTCCACCGCGCCCTTGCGCTCGTCGGTGATCGACATCGAGGAAATCAGGAAGTCGAACTTCTTGGCGTTCAGGGCCGGGATGATGCCGTCCCAGTCGGAGGTCACGACGGTGCACTCGACTTTCATCTTGGCGCACAGGGCGTCGCCGATCTCTTTGTCGAAGCCGACGACATTGCCACTGGCATCTTTATTGTTGAACGGCGGGTAAGCCGCTTCGATGCCCATCTTCAGGGATTCGGCCATGGCACCGGCGCTGAACGCCAGGGTGACGGCGGCAGCCAGGAAGACCTTTTTGTAGTTCTGCATGTGGGTAGCTCCGTTAGCGGTTGCTGGACATGAATTGTTTGCAGCGCGCCGAAAGCGGGTTTTCAAACACCTGCTGTGGCGATCCTTGCTCTTCTACCAAGCCCTGGTGGAGGAACACCACTTCACTGGAGACCTGACGTGCGAAGCCCATTTCGTGGGTCACGAGCAGCATGGTGCGGCCTTCTTCGGCCAGCGCGCGGATGACATTAAGTACTTCCTGGACCATTTCCGGGTCAAGCGCCGAGGTGGGCTCGTCGAACAGGATGACCTTGGGCTGCATGGCCAGGGTGCGGGCGATGGCCGCCCGTTGTTGCTGGCCACCGGACAGTTGCGCGGGATAGGCATGGCGCTTGTCGGCGATGCCAACCTTGGCCAGCAGGGCTTCGGCCACTTCGATGGCTTCGGCCTTGCTCTGGCCGAGCACGCGGCGCGGGGCTTCGATGATGTTGTCGAGCACGCTCATGTGCGGCCACAGGTTAAAGTTTTGAAACACAAAACCGATTTCGCTGCGCAGGCGGTTGATCTGCTTGCCGTCGGCGGCCACCAGTTCGCCGTTCTTCGCGGCCTTGAGCTTGAGTTCTTCGCCGGCGACCAGGATCTGGCCCTGGTGCGGGTTTTCCAGCAGGTTGATGCACCGCAGGAACGTGGACTTGCCAGAGCCGGAGGAACCCAGGATCGAGATCACATCGCCGTCGCGGGCGGTCAGCGAGATGCCTTTGAGCACCTCCAGCGAACCGTAGCGTTTGTGCAAGTTGCGGATTTCAAGCGCGGGCGTGGCCTCAGCCATGTGCGTTCCTCATATATGTTGCGCTCCTGCTGTTGGCGGCCTTCCTGGCGAGGCGGCCAACCTAGCATAGCGTTTCAATGGCAGCCAACAGCGCTACGGACGGTAAACGGCTGGCGTGTGGCAGGTTGTCGCATCGGTGCAGYAGACTGTCGCCCCATCAACAACCGAACAGCCGTTTGAACCTTGCCTGTCGATAAAAAGCGCGGCGGCTGCCGCAAAAAAAGGCGCGATGTTGCCAGCTTTGACAGGGTGTTGGAAGCGCTATCCGGCCAAATGCACCGGTTGCGCACTTTTAATGTGCACAGAGCCAATTTCAGGTGTGTTTCCGGTGCACTGACTCGCCCCACAAAGTGGGTTGCAGGGTAACGCTCTGGCAAAGTGCCATTAAATTCAATGGGTTGCGATGACCGTCCGATCAGAGCGAGATCTCCGGGCTAGAGGGTTTTGAAATATTTTGGCGCAATTATTGCGTGCAGAATCCAGAACGCCCCGTTGGCTTCTTTTTACGAGAAGGATCGCCGAACGGGATGCACGCATTCGCTTCTCCTTACAAAGGTAGTTTTAATGAGCAGTACCCAAAGCTCTAATGGCCTCGAACAGGGGCTCAAACCGCGCCACGTGACCATGCTGTCGATTGCCGGGGTTATCGGCGCCGGCTTGTTCGTTGGCTCGGGTCACGCCATCGCCGCTGCAGGTCCGGCTGTTCTGTTGGCTTACGCCGCCGCCGGCATGTTGGTGGTGCTGGTGATGCGCATGCTCGGCGAAATGGCCGTTGCCTCGCCGGACACCGGTTCGTTTTCGACTTACGCCGACCGCGCGATCGGTCATTGGGCCGGTTTCACCATCGGCTGGTTGTACTGGTGGTTCTGGGTGCTGGTGATTCCACTGGAAGCCAACGCCGCCGCGACCATCCTGCATGCCTGGTTCCCTGGTGTGGACATCTGGGCCTTCGCCCTGGTCATCACGATGCTGTTGACCGTGACCAACCTCTTCAGCGTAAAAAACTACGGTGAATTCGAGTTCTGGTTTGCCCTGATCAAAGTGTTGGCCATCATCGGTTTCATTGTTCTGGGCCTCATGGCGATCTTCGGCTTCCTGCCGGGCAGCCAGGTCAGCGGCGTTTCCCATCTGTTCGACACCCAGGGCTTCCTGCCAAACGGCATGGGCGCGGTGTTGGGTGCCATCCTGACCACCATGTTCTCCTTCATGGGCACCGAGATCGTGACCATCGCGGCCGCGGAGTCGAAAAACCCTGGCAAGCAAATCTCCAAGGCCACCAACTCGGTGATCTGGCGGATCGGCTTGTTCTATCTCGTGTCGATCTTCATCGTCGTGGCCCTGGTGCCTTGGAACGACCCGGTACTGGCCAGCCTCGGTTCCTACCAGACTGTGCTTGAACGCATGGGCATCCCGAACGCCAAGATCATCGTCGACATTGTGGTGTTGGTCGCCGTGACCAGCTGCCTGAACTCGGCGCTCTACACTTCGTCGCGGATGTTGTTCTCCCTGGGCAAGCGCGGCGATGCGCCGGCCATGTCCACCCGCACCAACAAAAGTGGTACGCCTTACTGGGCGGTGATGCTGTCCACTGGTGCCGCGTTCCTGGCAACTTTCGCCAACTACGTGGCCCCGGCGGCGGTGTTCGAATTCCTGCTGGCCAGCTCCGGCGCTATTGCTCTGCTGGTGTACCTGGTGATTGCGATCTCGCAACTGCGCATGCGCAAACAGCGTGTGGCTCGCGGTGAGAAAATCGTCTTCAGCATGTGGCTGTTCCCGGGCCTGACCTACGCGGTGATCGTGTTCATCGTCGCGGCCCTGACCATCATGCTGTTCCAGGAAGCCCATCGTGTGGAAATTCTCGCGACCGGCTTGCTCAGTGCTCTGGTGGTAGCGGCCGGCTTGCTGGTGGCTCGCCGCCGCAACCTGGAAAAACGCGGCGCGGTGGTGCTGAACTGATCCATACCGAGTAATGCAAAACGGCCGCTGTCAGTGATGACAAGCGGCCGTTTTTGTTTCTGTCGATTGTTCTGTGTTCAGTCGACATGAACCCAGTCTTCTACGCGTAACCCTGGAACGCGCTCGAACTCCCGCAGGTTGTTGGTGACCACGATTAACCCGCGTGAGCGTGCGTGCCCGGCAATCATCTGGTCGTACGGGCCTATGGGTGTGCCGGCCTTTGCCAGTTCGGATCGAATCATTCCGGTGTGCGCTGCTGCTTCGTTGTCGAAGGGCAGGACTTCAAGTCGGGCGGCGAAGCCCTCGATGACCGCCAGGTTTTTTTCGGGCGCTGCTGATTTTTCCGCGCTGTAGATCAGTTCCATCAGCGCGACCGCACTGATGCACAGTTGGCCGTGATGACGGTTGAGCGCCTCCCGTACCACCTGTGGTTTGTTCTTGATGGTGAAGATGCAGATGTTGGTATCGAGCATGTACTTGATCATCAGAACGACTCACGCTCCTGCTCGGCGGGTTGCTCGCGATCGGTCATGAAGTCTGCCGTGATGCTTTCGCCATCGAACCAACTGTCCCAGGTTTCACCGGCGGGAGTGATGATTCGGCTTCGACCTACGGCGACGACGTCGACTCGTTTCACGTCGCTTGGCATGGCTACAGCTTTCGGCAGGCGAACGGCCTGGCTTCGATTGCTCATGAAAAGGGTTGTCTGTTCCATTTGGACCTCCTGCGCTTTTGCTGGCGCGATGTGTCCAAAGGATAGGTTTTGCGCTGGATATGTCAATGGGATATACGCGGTGCCTGACGGAAGGAAAGCACTCGATTCAGAGCTAAAAAGGCCGCTGTCAGTGATGACAAGCGGCCGTTTTTGTTTGAGTCGTAACCCTTACTCGGCTTTTTCTTCCGGTACTTCCAGCGACTCGCGGTAGACATCCAGAGCAGCGCTGAAATCGGCGATGAACTGCGGCTCGCTCAGCCATGCCTGGGCGGCGTCGCGGTCCATGCCGTCGGCCCACATGCGGTAGTCGATCAGCATGTCGGCGGCCAGGTGGGTGGCGGCCATGCCTTCGTCATCGGCGTTTTCCATGTCCAGCAGTTCTGGATGGTCGATGATGATAAAGGCGAGGTTCGTCAGCAGCACCGAGAGCATTTCGCTGCGGTTGACGGCTTCCGCGTCGCGCATTTTGCTGAACATCGCCAGGGTGTATTCCGGGATCGGTTCGGCGAGGTGGCCAAGGTCATCGTCCAGCGCGGCGGGTTTGCGGCCGTGGATATTGATCTGCTTGGCTTTGGCTTTTGCACGCTTGGCGCGTTTCTGTTGCTTGTTCAGGGAGGCCATGGGAACTCAGTTCGGTTTCTGTTGGGTTTGCGCGGCAATGGCGTCGGACGCCGCCACGTAGTCAGCCTGGAAGGCCGGTGATTCGATCCACGCCAGGGCGCTGGCTTCGTCGGTTTCGGTCGACCATTGGCGATATTCGATCAGAGCAGCGAGGATGAAGTCTGTCGCTGTTTCCTCACCTTCCTGCTCCAGTACCAGTGCGATAAGCGGATGTTCCAGAAAGGCCGCGCACATGGCCTGCTGGCTGATCTTTTGTGCGTCGATCATCTCCTTGAACATGTCGGTCAGGTCCACCGATTCGAAGTCGATGCGATCATCGTTCGGGTCCAGTTCCACCGGTGCGGCAGCCCGCTGGGTGCGGTTCTGCTTGGCCTTGGCCTTGGCGCGGGAGGCGCGTTTTTGCTGCTTGTTGGCGGAGGCCATGGGCGTCGTTCCGTATTCGTTGAAAGGGCAATTGACTTAGCTGCGCGGTACTCGCCGCCCGGGGGTATCGGGGGCCAGTTCGCCGTTTTGCAGCCAGGTCAATGCAATGGGCCATAGTGTGGCTTGGTATGCGCTGCGAAAAAAGGCGAAATGTCCGACTTCTTCTTCGCCGATGTCTTCGGGATGGATACGCAGGTGAGAGTTTGTGCTGCCGGTGAAGTAGCCGAGCAGGCGTTCGATGGCCGGAATTGTGCCGTAGGGATCGTCGCTGATGCTGATGGCCAGGGTTTGCGCGGTGACACCGACAAAGGGCAGCTGCCCGGCGGTTTTGCTGATTGTGCGGGCGCTGGAGCGTTTCTCGAAACGGGCAGTGGAGAAGCTCCAGTCACGGACCACGCCGGCGGGTGTGTCTTCCAGCCAGCCAAGGCGTTTGCCCGGAAAGTAGCCGTAGATCATCGTTACCAGTGGCATCAGCACATGCCACTTGCCGAACATGCGCCAGCGATGGGCCGGCGCATAGTCGCGCCAGTAGGCGAATTGCGCACCGACCGTCACCAGACGCCGGATCAGGTGCCCGGACGCCCCCAGGCCCGCTGCACAGCCGCCAAAGCTGTGGCCGACCACATCGATAGGCTGCCTTGGGAACTCACGCTGTGCGCGCTTGAGCATCGCCTCGAAATCCAGCGCTCCCCAATCGGTCCACGAGGCTTGAAGCCCCTTGAGCGATGCCGGCCGCGACTCGCCGATGCCGCGGTAGTCATAGGTGATGACATCGAAGCCGTGGGCGAACAGGTAGTCGGCAAAACGCGAGTAATGGCGGCAACGGACCGAGGTGGCGGCATTGATGATCACGACCGGACGAGCGGCGTCCTGAGAGGCGTGTCGCCAAGTGAAGCCACCGAGGATGAAACCGTCCGAAGCGGTTTCCTTGAACGGTTTGCCGGGCGTGGTAATCGGCAGCGGCAACTCGATTTGAGTGGGGGCCGGTGGAGGCGTGTCCTGCAAATTCATCGGCGTCAGTCCTTTGCGGGTAGCTGCCAACGATAGTCTTGATGCCGTTGATGAACAATCCGTTCGCCTCAACGCGGTTGTTGATCGAGCAGTCGTTCTTCAAGTGCCGCCCATTGCCGATCCAGTTCGTTACGCAGTTCCTCTTCACTCGGCAGGACAAGCTTGTACTTGCTGGCGAGCAGTTGCTCGTTGCCTTCCAGCACTGAGTAACGCACCACGGATTCATCCTTTTGCGCGCAGAGAATGATGCCGACGGTGGGGCTGTCTTGCGCGCCACGTTTGAGGTCGTCGTACATGCTCAAGTACATGTCCATCTGCCCCAGATCCTGATGGGTCAGTTCACCGCGCTTGATATCGAAGATGACGAAGCACTTGAGCAAGTAGTTGTAGAACACCAGATCGATGCAGAAGTCTTTGCTGCCGATACTGATGCGTTGCTGGCGGGCAATGAATGCGAAGCCCTTTCCCGGTTCCAGCAAGAAGCCCTGCAATTGTTCGATCAGCGCTTGTTCGATCTCACTTTCCTGAAGCTTGCCGGCATTGGGTAAACCAAGAAACTCCAGTACCACCGGATCACGGATGAAATCCCGAGGGCTGGCCTTCATGTTCTGAATGTGGGTGGCGGCCTCCTGCTTGAGACTGCCGCGATCGCGGCTCGCCAGCAGGCGTTCGTAGTACAGCGTATTGATCTGGCGCTCCAGCGCTCGGCTTGACCAGTTTTGGGTGACTGATTCGTTCATGTACCAGAGGCGCGCGCTGTCGTTGTCGACCCGAAGCAGGCGGCGGTAGTGGGTCCAGCTCAATTCGGAACGCACTGCGTTCCAAATTGGAAAAGTTTGATAAAAATCCCGCATGTAACGCAGATTGCGTTCGTCAAAGCCTTTGCCGAAGTCGGCACTGAGCACTTTCGCCAAAGTGGCCAGTAAGCGTTTGCCATATCTCGCACGCCGAGCCCCTTCCTGCTCGAACTCGACAATATGTCGCCCGATCTGCCAACAGGTTTGTACTTGCACGGTATCGACCGCCCGAAGCGCCTTCTGACGTGCCTGATGGATCAATTTGCCAAGGCTGCCAAGCAGTGATGCGAGATGTGGGTCGTGAGTGTCGTTGGGTGTGAGGGCCGTCATGAAGTCTTCCGCAGCAGGTTGAACAGCGAAAGAGAATGACAAGTGAGCACCCTTCGAAGATGCCGGGAGTTACTGAAACACAGGCAGGAAATGCCGGGTTCGCTGGCAGGACGTGTCGGAGGGCAGGCGAGGGCTGCGGAACAAATGGCGTAGTACGTTTCGTACTCAGGCCAAATCAATCTGAACCCTTCCCTCCGACTGGAAATCCAAAGGATGTAACGATTGGGTTCTGCAGAGCCCGGGAGTCGTCATCATGAAATACCTCCATACACTCCTGTTGCCCCTCACCGCTGTAGGCGTGCTGATGTTTCCAGCGATGTCACCTGCCGCCAGCCTTGAGCCCATCGACAGCTCGGGGGTGCAGGTGCAAAGCCATGAGCAAAACGGCATCGCCTACCTGTCCGGCGGTATCGGCGAGGATGAGTCCAAGGCCATCCAGCAGACCACCGGCTATAACCTGCACATGACGTTCTCTGTCGGGACGGAAAATAAATACATTCCTGACGTGAAGGTAGTTATTCAGAAAGCCCCGGGGCAGACCGTACTGACGCTCAATGACGCCGGTCCGCTGGTTTACGTGAATCTGCCTGCCGGTAAATACACGGTCATTGCGACGCGCAACGGCGAAACACGGCAGGACGTTGTCGATGTTGGCAGTGGTGCAGCCCGTAACCTGGTTTTCCACTGGAATGATGCGAGTTAACGAGAGCTCTAAACCCTGGGTCCTGCGACTCAGGGTTTTTCGTTATTAACACCCGCGTACGCTTGGATGAGTGCAACGCGTAAAGGGTTGGTTTCTACGCTCAGCAGCTTGATGGCCAAGGCGCAGCAGACCACGATCAACATGGGTTTGATCAACCGTGGTCCGACCCGGACAGCGGCCCGTGCACCCAATTGAGCGCCGACGAAGGCTGCCAAAGCCATGGCAATGGCTACCGGCCAGATAATCACACCTTTGGTGATAAAGACCGACAGAGAACCGAGATTGCATGAGGCGTTGGCAAGTTTGGTAAAGCTCATGGCCCGCATCATGCCCAAGCCGCAGAGCAGTACGAATCCGACGATAAAGAAAGAGCCCACACCGGGGCCAAATATACCGTCGTAGAAGCCAAGAATCGGCGCAACGCTAAACGAAAAAAGCAGAATGCCGATTCTCTTGCGTCGATCTTCATTGGCCAGCTTTGGAGAGAGCGCAAAATAGATGGCTACCAGAATCAGCATGATAGGTACGCAAACTTCCAGATAGCGCTTATCAATAGAGCTGACCAGCAAGGCACCACTGGCGCCGCCAATAAACCCGCAGACAACCAGGAAACGACCTTCGCGCCACTCGATCATCCCTTTGCGAGCAAAGGTTACAGTTGCCGATACAGTTGCCGAAGCGGCCTGGAACTTGTTCGTGGCAATCGCACTGATGGGGTCCATCCCAGCCAGAAAAAGTGCAGGCAATGTTATCAGCCCGCCCCCACCTGCAATGGCATCAAAAAAACCGGCGCAGAACGCCACGAGCGCCAATAGGCTAATTACATCCCAAGACATCCCAATCCCTCTTTTACAATTATTGGCCGGTCATCTACTTGACTGGTCATTCAATAGTCTGAAGCTGTGACAGACCTCAGCCCTGAAGTCGCAACGGGTCGTCTGTGATAACAATGGGGGAAGAAAACTTCGATAGTCCGAAAATGCGGACCAGAACACGTCTGTTGTCTTTGATCAGATCACGACAATGCAGTGCTCGAACGTTATTGATGACCATTGCCGACTCTTGCGTCAGCGTGTACTCGACTGGAGCTGCTTCGCCTACGCTCTGGCAAAGAGCGGCGTAGGCCGTTTTGACAAAGCGAGGGGCGTTATCGCTGACCGAAAATCGGTATGAGTTGAAACGGGCCGCGAATCCGACCTTGTCATCGAACTCCAGTATCGAAACATTGCGCCCGTCCCCTCCCTTGCCACTGACGAAGGAGTCACTGCGGGTGAACTGAAAATTCCCTGTAGTCAGGGCGAGGCAGTTGGTTACACCGATTTTTTCCAGCACGGGTGGCAGCGGAATTACCGAAGTCGGTTCCAGGCTCGGGTTCCAAAGGGCGGAGAGTATGAGCGACGACGGCGATGGGGAGTGCCCGTCTTTCGCGTTTATCGCGCACCAGTAAGGCGCCTCGGTGTGTGGGCCGAGCGCCAGGCCTGAGTGGGAACTCAGTTCTTTGATGTCCGGCTCGGCAGGGATTTTGGTCAGTCCGCCGCCCTTGAAGTTGGCCACCAATCGAACCAGTTTTCCTTCATTGTCCATGTCGTAGGCAAAGGCACTGTTATCCACCAGTTTCAACAAGATCTGATTACGGGCGGCCAGGCAAAGAACGTCGTATCGGTTTTCCAGGGATGTCAGGTCGGGCAGTTCATTGGGAGGGCTGACATCGGTGATTTTTTGCAGCCCTTCAAAGATCAATACGGAAACAAGGCCATCGGAGTAGGCACCCAGCAGTTCGCATTGGTCTTTCGAAAACGAGAACTTCAATTCAATGGCTGCCAAAGCGGCTTTGGACTTGGCTCCTGGTGCCTGCGGCCCGCCGATGGCGGCCAGCTCTTCGGCGAACATGTGCAGCAATGCTGACTGCTGGATATCAAAGCTGAACGTTCTGATTTCTTGTTCGGTAAAAAACTCAGCGGTTTCGACGTCTGGTTGAATAGCCTCAGTCATTGTCTTCCCTGTTGTGTATCTGCTCCCGCCTGTGCGGCAGCTTATCCTCCAATTCTGCACGAGCCGATGATCAGCGTATGTCATCCAATTCCGTTAAAGCATACGGAACGTTCCGACAAACCAAGAGACTGCCAGGAAGGGCCGATTTCCAATGTCTGAAGCTTTTGGGGGCTCAGCCCCGGCAACCATTACGGGCACTTGCTGGCGTGGCGAGAGGAGGTGGGAATTGTCGCTTCGATGGTGACTGGACCGGTGCCTCGTCAAATCGCAGGCATAAAAAAACCCTGAATCTTGCGATTCAGGGTTTTCGGTATTTGGTGCCCAGAGACGGAATCGAACCGCCGACACGGGGATTTTCAATCCCCTGCTCTACCGACTGAGCTATCTGGGCAACGGGGCGCATTAAACGGGTTTTTCAGGGGGTCGTCAAGCAAGTTTTCAAAAAAAATTTAATTATTACCGTCGCTTACGTTCCGACCCCCGATAAATCGGGGTTATTCCGACGGCGGCACGTAGCCTTCGGCCTTGGCGTATTCCTCGCCGGAGAAGTACTTGTCCATTTCGCCCTGCAGATATTTACGATCTTCGGCGTTCATCATGTTCAGGCGTTTTTCGTTGATCAGCAGGGTCTGGTGCTTCTGCCAGTCGGCCCAGGCCTTTTGCGAGACGTGGTCAAAAATGTCCTGGCCTTTGGCGCCCGGGAAGGGAGCGCGCTCCAGGCCTGGCAATTCTTCTTTGTACTTGCGGCACATGATGGTGCGGGTCATGACGACTCTCCTGCGTTCAATACGGCGGCCGCGCGTTCGAGCAAGGTTTTGACCGGGGCGGCAAGGCCCAGGCGCGGCGGGGTGGCGAGGTTATACCAGAGCCAGTCAGCCTCGGCCACGTGATGGCCGGACTCCTGGACCTGAACCAGCCAGGGTTCGATGGATAACTGAAAATGGCTGAAGGTGTGCACCAGGCTCGGCAATGCCTGTTGGGTGCCCAGTTCCAGCGAGTGCTGCGATGCCAGATGCGGCAGGTCGTCAAGGTCGTCGAGTTCCGGCAGGCTCCACAAACCGCCCCACAGGCCCGTGGACGGGCGACGGTAAAGCAGGATTGCGCCCTCGCCGTTGGCGAGCATCGGCATCAATGTGCGTTTCTGCGGGATAGCCTTGCGCGGCTTGGGGATCGGGTAGCGGGTTTCCAGGCCGAGCATGTGCGCCTCACAGCCATTTTTTAGCGGGCACAGCAGGCAGCTCGGTTTGCTGCGGGTGCAGAGCGTGGCGCCCAGGTCCATCATCGCCTGGGTGTAGGCGTTGACGCGGGTCTGCGGCGTAAAGCGCTCAGCGTTGGCCCAGAGCTGTTTGGCGACCTTCGGCTCGCCGGGGTAGCCCTCTTGTGCGGTAAATCGCGCCAGCACGCGTTTGACGTTGCCGTCGAGGATCGGCGCGCGCAGGCCCATGCTGATGCTGGCAATGGCGCCAGCGGTGGACAGGCCGATCCCCGGCAGATCCGTGAGTTTTTCCACATCCCGGGGAAATTCGCCGCCGAACTGCTCGACGACGATCTTCGCGGTCTTCTGCAAATTGCGTGCGCGGGTGTAGTAACCCAGGCCCGTCCACAGGTGCAGCACTTCGTCTTCCGGTGCCGCCGCCAGAGCTTCGACCGTTGGCAACGAGGCCATGAAACGGTCGAAGTAGTTCAGCACGGTGCTGACCTGGGTCTGCTGCAACATGATTTCCGAGACCCATACCCGATACGGGTTGATGTCCTGCTGCCAGGGCAAATCGTGACGGCCGTGGCGGTCGAACCAGTCCAGCACCGCCGTTGAAAACTGCTCGGCTCTCATCGCTTGAACAGCTCCTTGAGCGCGTCTTTGAGTTTCGGGTTGACCTTGTCGCCCCATTTCTCGTCGATTTTTTCGCTGATCCTGTCGCCAGCCAGTTTGGCCGCGACCTGGCTCATGCGGTCGTTATCCAAACGGCAAGCCTTGGCGCCCAGCTCCAGCGGGCCGCGGCAGCGCAGTGGCCACTCGATGCCGACAAACTTGTCGCCGACCTGGCAGGCCGGGTCCGGCATGGCGCTGGTATCGCCTTCGACGATGATGCCGACGCGGTAGTCCATGCCCAGCACTCGCAGATCGATGTCACCGTCACCGTTGACGGTCATGCCCGGGATGCGCACTTTCAGGTCGGGGTTGCTGGCCACGCCGTTACGCAAGGTCAGGTTGCCCTTGAGCTCCTGGAACGGTGTGTCCTTGCCCCGCGGCTCGCCGCTGAGGGATTTGCGGTTGAGCGTGGCAATGCCTTTGCACAGCTGTTGCTCAAGGTTGGCGTTGAGCAGCACGCCATTGTTGATGAGGAAACTGGCGTTGCCGTTGAGGGTTTCGATCAACGCTTTCTGGCTGTTGCCGCTACCGGTCAGGCTGCTGTTGAGCGTGACCAGGCCTTTGACCGGCGGGTTCTTGCCCTGGCTTTCGAGGATTTTTTCTGCCGGTACCCGGCTGATTTTCGTCTGCAGGTTCAGCGCCGGCACTGGCTGGCGTACATCGAGCGTGCCGGTGGTTTCGAAGTTGCCCTCGTACAGGTCGCCGCGCAGGTTGGCCAGTGTCAGCAGGCCGCCCTGGCCGGTGGCCTTGAGCGCAGCGTTATTGATCGGCAGTTTTTGCAGGGTCAACTGGCCGAAGGTCAGGTCGGCGTCCACATCGAGCTTGCTCAAGCGTTCCACGGGCAACAGGCGTTCGTTGCTCCACGCGTCCTTGGTCGGCGCGGGTGGCAATGGAGTGCTGCCGGCGCCGGCCATGGCATTGGCTTCGGTGCTGGCGACTTCGGCTTGACGCACTTGTGTCGCGCTATTGGCCTCGGCGGATTTCGGTGGCAGGTAACGGTCGACGTTGAAGGTGTCGGCCTTGAGTGCTGCGCGCAACGATTGCTTGGCGAAGTCTTCGACGGCGATACGGCCGCTGAAGGTGCTGTCGTCGACTTTCAGGTTGAGGTCGTCGAGCGCCAGGCTGGTCGGTGTCGCTGCCAATCGGCTGACCAGCTCGACTTTGCTCAGGCTGCCTTCGGCCATGGCCGGGAGCTTCTGGCCGACGCTGTCGACGAATTTCGCCAGGTCGAACTGGGCAATCGAGATGCCGCCGCTGACTTGTGGGGTCTTGTCGAGGTCGTTGACCTTCAGTTCACCCAGTGCCCGCAGTTGGTTGGCGGAGATCTTGATACCAGTCCATTCGGCAACGTTGGCGGCCTTGTCCAGCACCAGCTGGCCCTGGGCGGAGAACGTCATGGTCTTGCCCTGCAATGGGTCGCCGGTCACTTCACCGGACAACTTCATGTCTTCGAGTTGATAGCGCTGCAGTGCGCGTGCGATGCGCACCTCACCATTGAGCTCGGTACGCACACGCAATGCCGGCTGGTTGGCTGACAGGAAAGCCGTGAGCTTGAGCGGAATGTTGACGGAGTCGTGAACCGCACCGGTGCTCAACTGAATGCTTTCGGCGCTGAAGCTCTTGCCGGTTCGTTCGTCGGTGTATTCAACCCGTGCGTTGTTCACGGTCAGGCTGTCGATGTCCAGGCGAATCGGTTGCGGCGGTTTTTCCGCCGCGACGCTGGCTTCGGGCGCAGGTTCGCCAGCGGCCGGCGGGGTGCTGGTCGCGTCGGTATTGGCCGGTGCCGGCAGCTTGCCGACGTCTTGCCAATTACCGTGACCGTCCTTGTCGCGGTTCAGGCGCAGGTTCAGGCCCTCGACGCGCACGTCGCTCATCTGCACTTCACGGCGCAGCAGCGGCAGTACGCGCACCGACAGTCCGAGCATCTGCAAGTCGGCAAACGGCTCGGCAGGCTTGATCAGGGTCGCCACACTGGCGTCGTGCAGCTCCAGGCCCAGCCACGGGAACAGGCTCCAGCCGATATCGCCATTGAGCGTCAGCTCGATGTGGGCCTTGTCGCGGGCAATCTGGCGAATCTCGTCTTTGTAGTCGTTGGGATCGAAGAGGTGGGTCAGGGCAAAGCCCAGCGCCACAATGATCAGCAACAGCCCCAGAAGTACCAGACCCAGGATTTTGCCGAACGCTTTCATGGGCGAGTCCTTGTAATTAGTCGAATTCAAAATTTAGCCGAGGAGTATAGCGCCCCCGAACAGACGACCGGTCAGCGATCACGCCGGCAATATGTCCAGCGGCAGTTTCAGCTTGGCGGCCAGTGCCTGTGCCTCCAGATGCCCGGCAGGCGCGAGCAAGCGCAGGGTCATGCCCGATTGCGCGGCCATTTTCTGGGCTTCGGCGACCAGTCGCTCGGCAACACCACGGCGACGGGTAATTTTTCGCACACATATTTGGGACAAGTGCCAGGCGTCTTGGTGCCTTTGCAGGCGGGCCGCGCCCAGCAGGCGATCGTTGAAGCGTCCGGCGATCAGTGTGCCGTCGCGCAAACAGTCTTCGATCAACTGCGCGGCCCCGGAAAAAGGGGCGAACAGCCAGTCCGGGGCGTCGCAGTAGATCTTCTGCAGATCCTGCCGATCCTGGGCAGTGGCTTGGTTCAGCGGCTCGACAATGATCGGCATGGTGATTCCTGTGAGGTCATGAAGCGATAGAGATCAGATGACGTACAAAAGGTGATGTCAGTTTGGTTTTTCTGTCACTTGCAGATGGTAACCTTTGCCCGTTCGTCCGTCCTTCTGCGACCTGTTGTCGCACAACAAGGTGCTCCACCAAAAAAACGGTCATGCCTGCGTGCATCAAGGCCGGGAGTGAACCGTGGCTGGCGAACCCTACTGATAATTGGGGGATACACAATGACCACGAGCATCACGGCGGACGGCTTCAGCGCCGACCAGCCTGCGTTCCTGTCCAAGGAGCGGATCATCGCCAAGCCCGGTTTCAACCGTTGGCTGGTGCCACCGGCCGCGCTGGCCATCCACCTTTGCATCGGCATGGCCTACGGCTTTTCGGTGTTCTGGTTGCCGCTGTCCAAGGCGCTGGGCATCACCGCTCCAGTGGCCTGCGCACCCGACATGAGTTTTATCGCACAAGTCTTTTCGTCCCAGTGTGACTGGCCGATCTCGATGCTCGGCTGGATCTACACCCTGTTCTTCATCTTCCTGGGATGCTCGGCCGCCATCTGGGGTGGCTGGCTGGAACACGCCGGACCGCGCAAGGCCGGTGTCGTATCGGCACTGTGCTGGTGTGGCGGCCTGCTGATTTCGGCGCTGGGGGTATACACCCACCAGATCTGGCTGATGTGGATCGGCTCCGGGGTCATTGGCGGTATCGGCCTGGGCCTGGGCTACATTTCGCCGGTGTCGACCCTGATCAAATGGTTCCCGGACAAGCGCGGCATGGCGACCGGCATGGCGATCATGGGCTTCGGCGGCGGCGCAATGGTCGGTGCTCCACTGGCGGCGGCGTTGATGGGGCATTTCGCTTCGCCAACCAGCGTCGGCGTGTGGCAGAGCTTCCTGGTGATGGCCGCGATCTACTTCGTGTTCATGATCGGTGGCGCATTGTCCTACCGCGTCCCACCAACCGGCTGGAAGCCTGAAGGCTGGACTGCCCCGGCGAAAAAAGCCTCGAACGCAATGATCACTCATCGTCATGTTCACGTGAATGTGGCCTGGAAGACGCCGCAGTTCCGTCTGGTGTGGCTGGTGCTGTGCCTGAACGTATCGGCCGGTATCGGCATCCTCGGCATGGCATCGCCGCTGTTGCAGGAAGTGTTCGGTGGCAAGTTGCTGGGCAATGACCTGGCATTCGGTCAACTCGATGCTTCACAACTGGCTTCGATTGCCGCCATTGCTGCCGGTTTCACCGGTTTGCTGAGTCTGTTCAACATCGGCGGGCGTTTCTTCTGGGCTTCGTTCTCGGATTACCTGGGCCGCAAAAACACCTACTTCGTGTTCTTTGCCCTGGGTTTTGCCCTGTACGCACTGATTCCGAACCTCGGCCACCTGGGCAACGTCGCGCTGTTCGTGGCGGCGTTCTGCATCATCCTGTCGATGTATGGCGGTGGTTTCGCGACGGTTCCGGCGTATCTGGCGGACCTGTTCGGTACGCAAATGGTCGGTGCGATCCACGGTCGCCTGTTGACCGCATGGGCGGCGGCGGGCGTGTTGGGTCCGGTGCTGGTGAACTACCTGCGTGAGTATCAGCTGAGCATCGGCGTCGAGCGCGCCGCCGCTTACGACATCACCCTGTACATCCTCGCCGGCCTGCTGGTGCTGGGTTTCCTGTGCAACCTGCTGGTGCGTCCGGTGGCGGACAAGTACTTCATGACCGACGCCGAACTGGCCGCCGAACAGGCGCTGGGCCATGACAAAGGTGCCGACAGCAGCACCGTGCTGGAGTGGAAAGCCGCGCCGGGCACCAAGCCGCTGGCGGTTGCGGCGTGGCTGGTGGTGGGCATTCCGTTGGCGTGGGGTGTTTGGGTGACCTTGCAGAAGACGGCAGTGCTCTTTCACTAAGGTGTTCATGGGCTGACAACAGCCAGTCCTGAATAAACACCGACACTGTGGGAGCGAGCTTGCTCGCGATAGCGGTCTGACAGTCGACAGAAAGGTTGAATGTGAGGGCCCCATCGCGAGCAATCGAGCGTCGACCGGCTGCTCCCACAGTTGTTTTGTGGTGTGCCAAATGGCTTGTATGGACATGTCTATCGCCGATACCCCCGAATTCACTCCGTCAGGGATATCACCTCGCGTGTTTCTGTTTGGCGCCCGCGCCCCTATAATGGCTGCCTTTTTCGCCCAATGATTTTGCGGAGCTGGTGATGGCCGAACGTAAGGCGTCTGTCGAGCGCGACACTCTGGAAACCCAGATCAAAGCCTCGATCAACCTCGATGGCACCGGAAAGGCCCGATTCGATATCGGTGTTCCTTTTCTTGAGCACATGCTGGACCAGATCGCCCGTCACGGGCTGATCGACCTGGATATTGTCAGCAAGGGCGACCTGCATATCGATGACCACCATACGGTGGAAGACGTCGGTATCACCCTCGGCCAGGCGTTTGCCAAAGCCATCGGCGACAAAAAAGGCATCCGTCGCTACGGCCACGCCTACGTGCCGCTCGATGAAGCGCTGTCGCGCGTGGTGATCGACTTCTCCGGCCGTCCAGGCCTGCAGATGCATGTTCCGTACACCCGCGCCACCGTCGGTGGCTTCGACGTTGACCTGTTCCAGGAATTCTTCCAGGGCTTCGTCAACCATGCTTTGGTCAGCCTGCACATCGACAACCTGCGTGGCACCAACACCCACCACCAGATCGAAACCGTGTTCAAGGCTTTCGGCCGCGCTCTGCGCATGGCCGTCGAGCTCGATGACCGCATGGCCGGGCAAATGCCATCGACCAAGGGCGTCCTGTAATGCAGACAGTCGCGGTTATCGATTACGGCATGGGCAACCTGCACTCGGTGGCCAAGGCCCTCGAGCACGTCGGTGCCGGCAAGGTGCTGATCACCAGCGATGCGAACGTGATTCGCGAAGCCGACCGGGTGGTTTTCCCCGGCGTTGGCGCGATTCGCGACTGCATGGCGGAGATCCGTCGCCTCGGCTTCGATTCGCTGGTACGTGARGTCAGCCAGGACCGTCCGTTCCTCGGCATCTGCGTGGGCATGCAAGCCTTGCTCGACACCAGCGAAGAGAACGACGGCGTCGACTGCATCGGCCTGTTTCCGGGGGCGGTGAAGTTCTTCGGCAAAGACCTGCATGAAGACGGCGAACACCTGAAAGTCCCGCACATGGGCTGGAACGAAGTGAAGCAGAAGGTCAGTCACCCGCTGTGGCACGACATTCCGGACCTGGCGCGGTTCTACTTCGTGCATAGCTACTACATCGCTGCCGCCAACGCGCGGCAGGTGGTGGGGGGCGGTCACTACGGTGTCGATTTCGCCGCGGCGCTGGCCGAAGGCTCGCGTTTCGCCGTGCAGTTCCACCCGGAGAAAAGCCATACCCATGGCCTGCAATTGCTGCAGAACTTCGCTGCGTGGGACGGTCGCTGGTAAATGGCAATCAAGAAAAAGCCGCCGATTCTAACCCTCACTCCCGAGCAGGAGAGCGAGGCCAATCGCAAGATCAAGCGTTTCATGGAAGACCGCTTCGAACTCGACCTCGGCTCGTTCGAGGCGGCTGAGATTCTTGAGCTGTTTACCCGTGAAATTGCTCCGCATTATTACAACAGGGCGATTTTCGATGTGCAGGCGCACCTCAAAGAGAGGTTCGAAAGCATCGAAAGCGACCTGTGGGCGCTCGAGAAAAACTGATTTCCGAGCCAAGCTGAACATTCAAATTTGAAGGTTTGCCAGATGCTGATTATTCCCGCTATCGATCTTAAAGACGGTGCCTGTGTTCGTCTGCGCCAGGGCCGCATGGAAGATTCCACGGTGTTCTCCGATGACCCGGTGAGCATGGCTGCCAAGTGGGTGGAGGGCGGTTGCCGTCGTCTGCATCTGGTCGACCTGAACGGCGCGTTCGAGGGCCAGCCAGTCAACGGCGAAGTGGTGACGGCCATTGCCAGGCGCTACCCGAACCTGCCGATCCAGATCGGCGGCGGTATCCGCTCTCTGGAAACCATCGAGCACTATGTGAAAGCGGGCGTGAGCTACGTGATCATCGGCACCAAGGCCGTGAAAGATCCGGCCTTTGTCGCTGAAGCCTGCCGCGCCTTCCCGGGCAAAGTGATCGTTGGCCTGGACGCCAAGGACGGTTTCGTCGCTACCGATGGCTGGGCTGAGATCAGCACTATCCAGGTGATCGACCTGGCCAAGCAGTTCGAAGCCGACGGCGTGTCCGCCATCGTTTATACCGACATTGCCAAAGACGGCATGATGCAGGGCTGCAACGTACCGTTTACCGCCGCACTGGCTGCCGCAACAAAGATCCCGGTGATCGCTTCGGGCGGCATCCACAACCTGGGTGACATCAAGACCCTGCTCGACGCCAAGGCGCCAGGCATCATCGGCGCCATTACCGGCCGTGCGATCTACGAAGGCACCCTCGATGTCGCTGAAGCGCAAGCTTTCTGCGATTCGTACAAAGGCTGAGGAAACGACCATGGCCCTGGCCAAACGCATCATCCCTTGCCTGGACGTGGACAACGGCCGGGTGGTCAAGGGTGTGAAGTTCGAAAACATCCGCGACGCCGGTGACCCGGTGGAAATTGCTCGTCGCTACGACGAGCAGGGCGCCGACGAGATTACCTTTCTCGACATCACCGCCAGCGTCGACGGCCGCGACACCACGCTGCACACCGTCGAACGCATGGCCAGCCAGGTGTTCATCCCGCTGACCGTGGGCGGTGGCGTGCGTACCGTGCAGGACATCCGCAACCTGCTCAATGCTGGCGCAGACAAGGTTTCGATCAACACCGCCGCGGTATTCAACCCGGAATTCGTTGGCGAAGCCGCACAGCATTTCGGTTCGCAATGCATAGTGGTAGCCATCGATGCGAAGAAGGTTTCCGCTCCGGGCGAAACTCCGCGCTGGGAAATCTTCACCCATGGCGGTCGCAAGCCAACCGGTCTCGACGCCGTTGAGTGGGCGAAGAAAATGGAAGGCCTGGGTGCCGGTGAGATCCTTCTGACCAGCATGGACCAGGACGGCATGAAAAACGGCTTCGACCTGGGCGTCACCCGCGCCATCAGCGATGCGCTGGGCATTCCGGTGATTGCCTCCGGCGGTGTCGGCAACCTGCAGCACCTGGCCGACGGCATTATCGAAGGCCACGCCAGTGCGGTACTGGCGGCAAGTATTTTCCACTTCGGCGAATACACCGTGCAGGAAGCCAAGGCCTATATGGCCCATCGCGGAATAGTGATGCGCTAAACATACAGGCTAGTGGACATCATGGCGGGCCCAAGGCACTCTTGGGTACGCCATGGATTTCGGTAGCCAGACATGCTTAAACGCTTTCTACTCGTTCTCGCCAGCGCTTCTCTGTTGCTCATTAACGGGGCACATGCTGCAGACCATTCCGATACCGACCTGGTGTTGCTGACGGAAAACTTCCCGCCATACAACATGGCGAAGAACGGCAAGAACTTCGCTCAGGACGAGAACATCAATGGCATCGCCACCGATATCGTCCGCGAGATCTTCAAGCGCGCCGACATTACCTACAGCCTGACGCTACGTTTCCCTTGGGAACGAATCTACAAACTCACCCTGGAAAAACCCGGTTACGGCGTATTCGTCATGGCGCGGTTGCCGGATCGCGAGAAGCTGTTCAAATGGGTCGGCCCAATTGGTCCGGACGACTGGATCATGTTGGCCAAGGCTGACAGCACGATCACCCTCGAAACCTTGAGTGACGCGCGCAAGTACAAGATCGGCGCCTACAAGGGCGACGCCATTGCCGAGACGCTGGCCAAGCAAGGCCTCAACCCGATCGTTGTGCTGCGTGATCAGGACAACGCCAGGAAACTGGTCAACGGCCAGATCGACCTGTGGGCCACCGGTGATCCGGCCGGGCGCTATCTGGCGCGCCAGGAAGGGGTTAACGGGTTGAAAACCGTACTGCGTTTCAACAGTGCCGAGCTGTACCTGGCGCTGAACAAGAATGTGCCGGACGAGACAGTAGCCAAGCTCCAGGCGGCGCTGGACCAGATGCGCAAGGAAGGTCGGGTGGACGAGATCATGGCGCAGTATCTCTAGGATTCAACACCAACCCTGTAGTCATACCTGGCCCCCTGTGGGAGCGAGCTTGCTCGCGATAGCGATCTGTCTTCAACAATGATGTCGACTGAAACGACGCCATCGCGAGCAAGCTCGCTCCCACAGTTGTTTGGTGGTGCCCGCGGATTAGCGGTACACCCCATCCTTGCCATGCGCCGCAGTCGCCCGGTTACCGCGCACACTGATCATCTGCCTAATATCAATCCACTCGATTCCCTGAGCCTTCAGCTTGGGCAACTCACGCTCCAATACCGCCAATGTCTGCGGATACGGATGCCCGATCATCACCGCCGAACCCTGCTTGTGCGCGAGGCTGATCGCGGTCTGCAGCTGGGTCAGGATCGCCGCTTCAGTACGCTCATCATCGAGAAACACATCCCGCGAAACACTCGCCAGACCGATCTTCTGCGCTTGGGCAGCGGCCACGGTCTGGGCGCTGGTGCGGCTGTCGACGAAGAATTTATGCCGGCGTTGCAAATCGGCCATCAACCACGCCATGGCCGCTGGTTGTGCGGTCATGTGGCTGCCCATGTGGTTGTTGATGCCGCTGGTGTACGGGACCATTTTGAACGCGGCGTTCAGGCGTTTTTCCAGCTCCTCGACGGGCAGCTCGGGATGCCAGGCGAACGGTCCGGTGGCCGGATCCATAGGCATGTGCAGAATGACGATCTTGCCGGCGCGATGGGCTTCGCGGGCGAATTCGGTGGCGTGGGGTGTGTCGGGCATGATTGCCGTGGTCACCGGGCCGGGCAGGGCCAGCACGCGGCGATCCCGGGGCAGGTTCTGCCCCAGGTCATCGATGATCAGACTCAGGTAGGCTTTGTGGGGTGTCGATCCGGCGGGTTCTGCGTTAGCAACACCCGCCAGACAACACAACAGCCCGATCAGCAACCGCAGAAGCATCTCAACGGCCGGATGTGATGCTCAGCCCTTTGAGCAGGCTCAGGGCCTGGGCCAACTGATAATCGTCGTCCTGCGGCATCGGCTTGCCTTTGCCGCTGGAACCGGTCGGTTTGTCGGCGCCGCCGTTGCCGTTGCCCAGGTGGCCCTGCAAGTCGGCTTCCTTGAAGTAGTCGCCGTCTTGCTCGCTGGTGATCTTGGCCTTGCGCACTTCGATGTCCGGGACGATGCCCTGGGCCTGGATGGAGCGGCCGTTCGGTGTGTAATACAACGCCGTGGTGATCTTCAATGCGCGCTCGTTGTTGAGCGGCAGAACCGTCTGTACCGAGCCCTTGCCGAAACTGGTGGTGCCCATCAGCACGGCGCGTTTCTGGTCCTGCAGGGCGCCGGCGACAATTTCCGAAGCCGAAGCGCTGCCGCCGTTGATCAGCACGACCATTGGCACGGCTTCGCTTTCGTCCTTGCCGGTGGCAGAGAAGCGCAGCTCGGAGTTGGCAATACGGCCCTTGGTGTAAACGATCAGGCCCTTGGTGATGAAGTGGTCGACCACTTCGACCGCCGCCTGCAACACCCCGCCCGGGTTGTTGCGCAGGTCGAGAATGATGCCCTTGAGCTTCTTGCCGTTGTCCTTGCGCAGCTTGGCCAGGGCCTTGGAAACCTCTTCGCCGGTCTTGACCTGGAACTGGGTGATGCGGATATAGCCGTAGCCCGATTCCAGCAACTGGCTCTTCACGCTCTTCACCTGAATGACGGCGCGGGTCAGGGTCACGTCGAACGGTGTGCCGCCGTCGCGTACCAGGGTCAGGGTGATTTTCTGGCCGATCTTGCCGCGCATCTTGTCCACGGCTTCGGTCATGCTCTGGCCACGGGTCGGCTGGCCGTTGATCTTGACGATGAAGTCACCGGCCTGGATGCCGGCCTTGGAGGCCGGGGTGTCATCGATGGGCGAAACCACCTTGATGAAGCCGTCTTCGGCGCCGACTTCGATACCCAGGCCACCGAATTCCCCGCTGGTGCTTTCCTGCAACTCGGCGAAATCTTCAGGGCCGAGGTAGGCCGAATGCGGATCGAGATTGCTGAGCATGCCCTTGATGGCGTTTTCCAGCAGGGTCTTGTCGTCCACCGGTTCGACATAAGCGGCTTTGATCCGGTCCATCACCTCGGCAAAGGTGCGCAATTCATCCAGCGGCAGTGGCGCCTTGGTGGTCGCAGCAGTGCCCGCAGGCGCAACCGCCGGGGCTGGTTGAGCGGCAAACGCCAGAGGCGCGCCGATCACCAGGGCGATCGTCAGGGCCAGCGAGGTAAGGCGGGACAAATGCAGCATGTCGAACGAACTCCTAATGTAGGTAACTCAACGCCTATCCTTGCGCGTGGCACCATTGCGCGGGGTCACTCGGGTGACCCAGCTGACGAATTGCGAAATACAGCGCTGGTGTGTCCTGCCCGCCACTGTTACCGACAGTGGAAATAGGCTCACCGGCTTTTACAACGTCACCCGCAGACTTGAGCAGCGTCTGGTTGTGACCGTACAGACTCAAATAACCATTGCCGTGGTCGAGAATCACCAGCAACCCGGCGCCACGCAACCAGTCGGCGAACACCACGCGACCACCGTGCACGGCATGTACCGCGCTGCCGGCAGACGCGCCGATCATCACGCCGTCCCACTTGGTCCGGGCATCGTCCCCACGGCTTTCACCGAAACGCGCCAGCAGTCGACCATCGACAGGCCAGGGAAGTTTGCCGCGGGTTGACGCAAACGGGCCGCCAAAGGTCTCGCCGGAACTGGAAACCAGTGCGCCTGGTGTCGATCTGACCGGTTTGCGTGGGGCGTCGTCGCTGGCATCCGCCTGCGCCTGGGCCTCACGTAAACGCTTTTTTTCGGCTTCCTGCTGGGCAATCAGCGCTTTTTGCCGCGCTTCTTCTGCCTCACGGGCCTGGCGGGCAAGAGTTTCTTCAATGGTTTTAAGGACTTTAGACAGGTCTGCCTGATCCTGCTCGCGAGCCGCCAGTTTCTGATCGCGAGCCTTTACGTCGTCATTGAGTTTGGCCAGGACTTGCTGGCGCTCCTGGCGAACTTTCTCGAGTTCGCCACGCCGGGTGTCGAGGCTACTTTGCTGCACCAGCAATTGCGCCTGCTGCATGGTGATATCTTTCTCGACATTGGACAGTTGGCGCAGGGTTTCGTTGAAATTCTTCAGCTGCTCCAGGCGAGCCTGGCTCAGGTAGTCGTAATAGGTAAGGGTGCGGGCGAATCTTTCCGGATTCTGCTGGTTGAGCAGCAGCTTGAGGTATTCCTGGCGACCGTTCTGGTAGGCGGCCCGGGCCTGAATGGCGATCAGTCGTTGCTGTTCAATGCGCGCGCTCTGGAGTTTTTTTTTCTCTGCATCGAGGCGCTGTAGCTCGGCTTCGCTTTTCTTCAGCTCTTTTTGCAGGGCTTCGACCTGCTTCTCGAGCTTGCCCATTTCGGTTTCGGTGCCCTTGAGCTCTTTCTGCACACCGGACTTCTCTTCCTGCAGCTTGCCCAGCAGTTTCTTCAACTCGGCAATGTCCTGACGCGTGGCGTCCAACTGTTGTTGGGTGTCTGCGCGCTCGTCAGCAAAGGCCGGTTGGAGCAGGCAAGTCAGAGCTAGGGCTATCAGGACGCGAAGCATAGGGGCGGGCGGCACCAGGGAAAGGGACGGCCTAGTATGCCCGCCATGGGCGGCAAAAAAAATGCCCATTTCTGACTGTGTGATGACTGGGCTGAAAAACACCCTGAACCAATGTGGGAGCGAGCTTGCTCGCGATGGCGTCTTAACATTCAACATTGATATTGAATGTCAGATTGCTATCGCGAGCAAGCTCGCTCCCACAGGTTTTGTGGCGTTTGGGAGATCCAATCAGACCAGAATCGAAGTCCCGGTCATTTCCACCGGTTGCTCAAGGCCCAGCAACTTCAGCATGGTCGGCGCCACGTCCGCCAGCACACCGCCTTCGCGGACCTTCAGGTCGCGCTTGCCGACATAGATGAATGGCACCGGCTCGGTGGTGTGCGCAGTGTGCGCCTGGCCAGTGGTCTCATCGGACATTTGCTCGACGTTACCGTGGTCAGCCGTGATCAGCGCTTCGCCACCGACCTTTTCCAGGGCGTCGACGATGCGACCCACGCACAGGTCCAGGCATTCAACGGCTTTGACCGCAGCCTCGAACACGCCGCTGTGGCCGACCATGTCGCCGTTGGCGTAGTTGACCACGATCACGTCGTAACGCTGGTTTTCGATGGCGTCGACGATGCGGTCGGTGACTTCCGGTGCGCTCATTTCCGGTTGCAAGTCATAGGTGGCGACTTTCGGCGACGGAATCAGGATGCGTTCTTCGCCCGGGAACGGTTCTTCGCGGCCGCCGGAGAAAAAGAAGGTCACGTGGGCATATTTTTCGGTTTCGGCGATGCGCAGCTGGGTCTTGCCGTTTTTCGCCAGGTAGTCGCCCAGCACGTTTTCCAGGCTGCCGGCAGCAAAAGCCGACGGCGCAGGAATACTGGCGGCGTATTGGGTCAGCATGACGAAACCGGCCAGTTTCGGCTGGCGGGCACGCTCGAACTCACTGAAGTTGTCCTCGACGAACACGCGGGTCAGTTCGCGGGCGCGGTCGGCGCGGAAGTTCATGAACACCACGGCATCGCCGTCTTCGACTTTCACCGGCTCGCCGATGGAGGTGGCTTTGACGAATTCGTCGCTCTCGCCACGCTCGTAGGCTGCTTGCAGGCCTTCCTGAGCGGTGGCGGCGTTGAATTCGCCCTGGCCATCGACAATCAGGTTGTAGGCCTGGGACACGCGGTCCCAACGGTTGTCGCGGTCCATGGCGTAGTAGCGGCCAATCAGGCTGGCGATCCGGCCTTTGCCCAGGGCCTGGAAAGTCGCGTCGAGCAGTTCGATCGACGACTGCGCGCTTTTCGGTGGAGTATCGCGGCCGTCGAGGAAGGCGTGCAGGTAGATGTTTTGCGCACCGCGCTTGAAGGCCAGTTCGGCCATGGCGACCAGATGATCCTGGTGGCTATGCACGCCGCCATCGGACAGCAGGCCCATGAAATGCACGGCTTTGCCGGCGGCGACGGCTTTGTCCACGGCCGCGCAGATGGTCGGATTCTCGAAGAACTCGCCGTCGCGGATCGATTTGGTGACGCGCGTGAAGTCCTGATACACCACGCGACCGGCGCCGAGGTTCATGTGGCCGACTTCGGAGTTGCCCATCTGGCCATCCGGCAGGCCGACGTCCATGCCGCTGCCCGAGATCAGGCCGTTCGGCACGGTGGCCCACAGGCGGTCCAGTACGGGCTTCTTCGCGGCGAAGATGGCGTTGGATTCAGGGCTCTCACTGTGACCGAAGCCGTCGAGAATGATCAGGACCAAAGGTTTAGGCGTGGTAGTCATGGAATCCACTCGTGGCTGAGGTAAAAGAGGTAATGGAAAAGGGAGTGGCAGTTTAAAGCGAAGTTCCGGCCACGTCACCGCCGGACGGGGTTTGGCCCACCATAGTGGCTGTGTATACTGGCCGACATTTTAACGCCCTGGAACCTCCTTCGATGGTTGCTCACCTGATTGAATTCGCCACTAACCACTACATTCTCGTCGGTATCTTTGTCGTATTGCTGGCGTTGCTGATTGCCTATCAAATGCAGGGCGGCGGCCGTAGCCTGAGCACCGGCGAACTGACCGGCCTGGTCAACAAGGACGCCGGCGTTGTGGTCGATATTCGTCCGAGCAAGGATTTCGCCGCCGGTCACATTGTCGGTGCGGTGAACATTCCCCAGGACAAACTGGCCGCCCGCGTTGGCGAACTGGAAAAGCACAAGGCCAAGACCATCATCCTGGTCGACGCCATGGGCCAGACCGCCGGCACCCACGCCCGCGAACTGATGAAATCCGGCTTCACTGCCGCCAAGCTGTCCGGCGGTATCTCCAGCTGGAAAGCCGACAATCTGCCGCTGGTGAAGTGATATGAGTAGCGTCGTCGTCTATTCCAGCGATTACTGCCCTTTCTGCTCGCGAGCCAAGTACCTGCTCGAGAACAAAGGCGTGGCCTTCGAAGAGATCAAGGTCGATGGCAAGCCGCAGGTGCGCGCTGCGATGGCCCAGAAGGCCGGGCGTACGTCCGTGCCGCAAATCTGGATCGGCAGCACCCACGTGGGCGGTTGTGATGATTTGTTCGCCCTGGAGCGTGCCGGCAAGCTCGATGCGCTGCTCAGGGCCTGACGGTAATACCCCAAACAAGCAAACCTAAAAGAACCCTGGATCAAGAAGGATCTGCGATGACTGACCAACAGAACACTGCTGCGACCGAAGAAGAAACTGCACCGCAATTCTCCTTGCAGCGCATTTATGTGCGTGACCTGTCCTTCGAAGCTCCGAAAAGCCCGGCGATCTTCCGCCAGCAGTGGGAGCCGAGCGTCGGTCTGGATCTGAACACCCGTCAGAAGACGCTGGAAGCCGACTTCCACGAAGTCGTGCTGACCCTGTCGGTTACCGTGAAAAACGGTGACGAAGTGGCGTTCATCGCTGAAGTGCAACAGGCCGGGATCTTCCTGATCAAGAACCTGGATGACGCTTCGATGAGCCACACCCTGGGTGCGTTCTGCCCGAACATCCTGTTCCCGTACGCTCGTGAAACCCTGGACAGCCTGGTGACCCGCGGTTCGTTCCCGGCACTGATGCTGGCTCCGGTGAACTTCGATGCGCTGTACGCGCAAGAGCTGCAACGCATGCAGGCTGCTGGCGACGCTCCGACCGTTCAATAAAGAAGCTTCGTTTGGCCCATGAAAAAAGCGCCTTTGACGGCGCTTTTTTCATGGGGTAAACGAAACCTTCATGTAGGAGCTGCCGAAGGCTGCGATCTTTTGATTTTGATTTTGATTTTGATTTTGATTTTAAAGATCAAAAGATCGCAGCCTGCGGCAGCTCCTACATTGGGTCATGGTGTTATTTGAAGTCGTTCTGACGCCAGGCTTCGTACACGGCCACCGCTACGGTATTGGACAGGTTCAGGCTGCGGCAGCCCTCGCGCATCGGCAGGCGCAGGCGTTGCTCGCCGGGCAGGGCGTCCAGCACCTCGGCGGGCAAGCCCCGGCTTTCCGGACCGAACAGGAACGCATCGCCCGGGGCGAAGCTGGCGTCGTGGAACGGCCGCGAACCCTTGGTGGTGAAAGCGAACAGTCGTGGATGGCCGAGGCTTTCCAGGCAGCTGGCAAGGTCGGCATGGCGTTGCAGGGTGGCATACTCGTGGTAATCGAGGCCGGCCCGGCGCAGGCGCTTGTCGTCCATCTCGAAGCCCAGCGGTTCGATCAAATGCAGGTGGCAGCCACTGTTGGCGCACAGCCTGATAACGTTGCCGGTATTCGGCGGAATTTCTGGTTGGAAAAGGATGACGTGAAACATGCACGGCTCCGAAGGTAAAGATGACGCGCATTCTACGCCGCCAGAAGGCGTGCGTTCGAAACTATTCCTGCGGGTGATGGGCTCGCTGGCGATTGTCGGGGTGATGGTCGGGATGATGATCGGTCGGCTGACCACGCCAGACCCCAGCCAGTTGCAGCAGGTTGAGGTGACGAGCGACGGGCTGGTGGTGTGGTTCAACAACGAACCCAAGACCCACGGCGAGATGGTTGAGGGCAGTGTCGCGCTGCTGTTTGGCGCCGAGGGCAAGGCGCAGAAAGGCCAGCTCAAGCTCGGCGGCAAGGACGTGAACTGGCGGGTACGTTTGAGCGATGGGGGGGTGTTGCTGACACTGGTGGCGGCCCGGCCCCTGCAGGGCGAGTGGGCCGGTAGCGAGGTCGATGACCGCTGGCGGCTGGAGATCCATCTCCGGGAGCAATAAAAGAGGGAATCCCCGGCCTGCCTGTACCAAGGTTCCCGAAACGGGAGGCTCGTCGCGAGTGCGGTTTGAGCCTGGTGTAAAGAAGGAACCCCTGACCTGCCTGTATCAAGGGCCCCAAAACGGCTGGGCTCGTCGCGGATGCGGTGTGAGCCCGGTGTAAAGAGGGGAATCCCCGGCCTGCCTGTACCAAGGTCCCCGAAACCGGGTAGGTGAACTGATTCACTTGATAGGGTTATTGCAGGGGGCGTGCCAGGTTTTAACAAGTTGAAACAGAAAGCTGCGTATAAACGCCGAAAGCCCCGTAATCCGGGGCTTTCGTGTTTTTGCGATAGGGGTTCGATTGCGAACGCAGGCAGGGTTTCGACGCTGTTTTTGTGCGCGATTGCGGTTCACGGTGCATTGCGGCGGTGCACTGATAACCCAAAAAGCATCGCGAGCAAGCTCGCCCCACAGGGTTCGATGGTGTCTACACRATAGTGAAAACACCGAAAATCCACTGTGGGAGCGAGCTTGCTCGCGATTGGGTCTAACGATCAGCGAAGTACTAGAGGCTGATTAGCCCTCATCCCCCTCATCATCATCCCCGCCATCCACCTTCATCCCCAATTCCTTGATCTTGCGGGTCAAGGTGTTGCGCCCCCAGCCCAGCAACACGGCGGCATCGCGGCGGCGGCCGGCGGTGTGCTTGAGGGCGGTCTCGATCATGATCCGCTCGAAGGCCGGCACGGCGCTGTCGAGCAGGCTCGACTGACCACGGGCCAGCGCCTGGTCAGCCCACTGGCGCAGGGCCTGCTCCCAGTTGGTCACTGGCGCCGAATCCTGTGGCAGGCTCAGCAGCTCCGGTGGCAGGTCGCCGATGTGCACTTCGCGACCCGAAGCCATCACCGTGATCCAGCGGCAGGTGTTCTCCAGCTGCCGCACGTTGCCGGGCCACGGCAGGTTCTTCAGGTATTCCTCGGTTTCGCTTTTCAGCAGCTTTGGCTCGACGGCCAGCTCCTGGGCTGCGCGGCTGAGGAAGTGCTTGGCCAGGGTCGGGATGTCTTCGCGACGGTCCGACAGGCGCGGGATGTGGATGCGGATCACGTTGAGGCGATGGAACAAGTCCTCACGGAATTTTCCGGCATGCACCAGGGTTTCCAGATTCTGGTGAGTCGCAGCGATGATGCGCACATCGACCTTCACCGGCACATGACCGCCGACGCGGTAAAACTCGCCATCAGCCAGTACGCGAAGCAAGCGGGTCTGGGTGTCAGCCGGCATGTCGCCGATTTCATCGAGGAACAGCGTGCCGCCGTCAGCCTGTTCGAAGCGCCCGCGCCGCAGGTTGGCCGCGCCGGTGAACGCGCCTTTCTCGTGGCCGAACAGTTCGGATTCCATGAGGTCTTTGGGGATCGCCGCCATGTTCAGCGCGATGAACGGCGACGCTGCCCGCGGACTGTGACGGTGCAGGGCGTGGGCCACCAGCTCTTTACCGGTACCCGATTCGCCATTGATCAGTACGGTGATGTTGGAGTGGCTCAAGCGCCCGATGGCGCGAAATACTTCCTGCATCGCCGGCGCTTCGCCGATGATTTCCGGGGTGCGGGTCAGGGTCGGGGCGACTTCCAGGCCTTGTTGTTCCTGGGCGTGCTGGTTGGCGCGTTTGACCAGGGAAACAGCTTCGTCGACGTCGAACGGCTTGGGCAGGTACTCGAAGGCGCCGCCCTGATAGGACGCGACAGCGCTGTCCAGATCGGAGTGAGCGGTCATGATGATCACTGGCAGCCGTGGATGCTGCTCGCGAATCCGCGCCAGAAGGTCCAGGCCGCTGGCGCCGGGCATGCGGATGTCGGAAATGATCACGTCCGGCTGCTGGCGCGCCAGGCGGCTCATCACACCATCGGCGCTGTCGAAGCTTTGCGTGGTCATGCCTTCCTGCTGCAGGGCTTTTTCCAGGACCCAACGGATAGAACGGTCGTCATCGACGATCCACACGGTTTCACTACGGCTCATGTCGATGTGGCTCCTTGTTCCAGTGGCAGAAAGATCGAGAAAGTGGTGTGGCCGGGGTGGCTGTCACATTCGATCAGGCCCTGGTGCTGGCTGATGATGTTCTGGGTAATGGCCAGGCCCAGCCCGGTACCGTCCGGACGACCGCTGACCATGGGAAAAAAGATGGTTTCCTGAAGTTCCGCAGGAATGCCCGGGCCGTTGTCGATGATCTCGATCTTGGTCACCAGGCGATGACGTACATGGCCGATGGTGAACTGGCGCATGGCGCGTGTGCGCAGGCTGATGCGACCCAGGCGCAGTTCGTTCTGGCTGCTGATGGCCTGCATGGCATTGCGCACGATATTCAGCACGGCCTGAATCATTTGCTCGCGGTCGATCAGGACGTCGGGGATGCTTGGATCGTAATCGCGCACCAAGGTGATGCAGCCCTGGCTTTCGGCCTCCACCAGATGGCAGACACGCTCAAGTACTTCATGGACGTTGCACATGGCCAGCGATGGAAGCTTGTTGGAGCCGAGCATGCGGTCCACCAGGTTACGCAGGCGGTCGGCTTCTTCGATGATGACGTTGGTGTAGTCGCGCAGGCTTTCTTCCGGCAGCTCCCGGGCGAGCAATTGTGCCGCGCCGCGAATCCCGCCCAAGGGGTTCTTGATTTCATGGGCAAGGCCGCGCACCAGCATCTTGCTGGTTTCCTGTTTCGATAGCTGTGCTTCTTCCTTGGTGATCCGCAGCAGGCGGTCACGAGGGTGGACTTCGAGCAGCAGCATCGTGTCGCCGTTGCTCAGAATCGGTGTTACCGCGTAGTCGACTGTCAGGGTCTGGCCGGTGAGGGCGGTGAGCATGGCTTCGCGCTTGGTGAACGGGTGAGCTTGTTCGACGGCCTGGCGCAACGAGTTCAGCGCCTCGGTCGATTCGGTAAACAACTCACTGATGAACTGCCCATGGCTGCGTTGACCGCTGATGGCCAGCAGCATCTCCGCCGCCGGGTTCATGTACTCGAGGCGCAGTTCGGCGTCGAGCAGGATGGTGGCAGTGGTGAGGTTGTCGAGTAGCAAACGGTGGAGTGCGTCGCTAATGGTCATCGGGACCTCTTTTAGGGCAGAGCATGCGCAAGAAAAAAGCGCTGGTACGGGCAAAATGCAAAAACCAAACCAAGGCTCCGAAAAGAAGCGTTCAGCGCCTGAAACGGGCGTTTGACGCTCGTTTGCGTGGCGCTTTGCCAGCTTTGGCGGGTACTTTCGAACCAAAATGGGTTGGGATGTGAGTACGGTGCAAGCAATTGCACCAATATAGTGCGCAAACCTGAACGAGGTTAGAACAGTCGCAAGAATGGATTTTTTTCTTCGGCGGGTTTGTTGTTGAGCTGGCATTCCGGCCGCTGGCCGTAGTCTTCGAGAGTGCAGGGTTTGATCTTGCGCTTCTGGGCGAGAGACGTGCGCTGCATGTGGAAAGGTTGGTTGGCGGTGCGTTCGACGATGCGCCCCTGTTCGTCGAGGATTTCCACCGACAGGGTATGGCTGCCGCGATCGATGTTGCTCAATGGGAACACCGGGCTCAGGCCGGGTTCGGCGGTGGGCTGGCCGTCGAGCAGCAACCGGTAGCTGTGACCGGGTTGCAGGGCGGGTTCGTTGGTGGCGCTGACGATGACTTCGCCGGTATTGCTGCGGATGGTTGCGTCGGGTTCCGGGATCAGGATGCGCAGCACCTCATAGTGGAGCAGCGCTTGTACTTCGGGACTGCTCTGGGCAAGCAACGGCGCTGCACTGTTGGGGTTGGCCGCTATTCGATTGCTCTTTGTCAGCGGTACACGCTTGGCGTTGCCGGATTTGGGCTGGTCGGTGAAAACCCGATTGCCCTGGGCGTCGACATACATGAAGACCTCTGCCGAGGCGGGCAGGGCGATCAGGCAGGTGATCAGTAGCCACGCCTTCAAGGCTTGTGCACCCGCTGTACAGTGAATCTCTCCGCAGGGCTCTGCTGCACAACGTTTTCCCCGTCGATCACTTGTACGGCGAGACGGTGTTCGCCGCGATCGATGTTCACCAGTTGCAGGATCGGCACATTGCCTGGCTGGCCGTAGGGCTGATCGTCCAGCAGTAGCTGCAACAGGTGGGGGGCTTGCAGGCGCGGCTTGATCAGTACCGTTATGGTGAACGTGCCGTTGTTGGCACGCAGGGCTTCGGTGGTGGGCAGGCCGGTCAGCTCCAGTACTTCATAGGTCTTGTGGGGCGGTTCATTGCGAGCGGCTTCAGCAGCAGGTGCGGCCTCGCCGGGAGGCTGGCGCTCGACGCTGTTGAGGGGCGGCAAGTCGACCAGATGGGCGCTGACGCCGTCAGGCGGTTGATTGCTGTACGCGGCGCCGCCGTTGGCGTCCGTGTACTTGTAGATCTGCGCCGTGGCGGGCAGAACGATCAGCAGCAGGATGAAGAGAAAACCGCGACCCATGGAATTGACCGGAAACGAAAGCATTGGGTTGCAGCATAGGCCAGGCTTGGCGGTTATCCCAAGCCGTTAACATTTGGTTTTCTTTTCTGAGATATTCCAAGCGCCATAAATCCCTGTGGGAGCGAGCTTGCTCGCGATAGCGGACTAACAGGCAATATCAATGGTGAATTTGATGCCCCCATCGCGAGCAAGCTCGCTCCCACAGGGTCCATCGTCAATCATGGAAATGTGGGCAATAAAAAGGCCTCCCGAAGGAGGCCTCTTTTTGTCACGCCGCGTGTTGCAGCGCTACCGGATCAGCAGCTGTAGTACAGCTCGTATTCCAGTGGGTGTACGAAGGTACGTACCTTGATTTCTTCTTCGCTTTTCAGGGCGATGTAAGCGTCGATGAAGTCGTCGCTGAAAACGCCGCCTTTGGTCAGGAACGCACGACCTTTGTCCAGCTCTTCCAGGGCTTCTTTCAGGCTGCCGCAAACTTGTGGGATCTCTTTGGCCTCTTCAGGCGGCAGGTCGTACAGGTTTTTGTCAGCGGCATCGCCAGGGTGGATTTTGTTCTGGATGCCGTCCAGGCCAGCCATCAACAGTGCGGCGAAGCACAGGTACGGGTTGGCAGCCGGATCCGGGAAGCGTGCTTCGATACGGCGGGCTTTCGGGCTCGACACGTAAGGAATACGGATCGAAGCGGAGCGGTTGCGAGCCGAGTAGGCCAGCATCACTGGAGCTTCGAAGCCTGGAACCAGACGCTTGTAGGAGTTGGTCGCCGGGTTGGTGAAGCCGTTCAGGGCCTTACCGTGCTTGATGATGCCGCCGATGAAGTACAGAGCGGTATCGGACAGACCGGCATAGCCTTCGCCTGCGAAGGTGTTCTTGCCATCTTTCCAGATGGACATGTGTACGTGCATACCCGAGCCGTTGTCGCCGTACAGCGGCTTAGGCATGAAGGTAGCGGTACGGCCGTAGGCATCGGCTACGTTGTGCACGACATACTTCAGGGTTTGGGTTTCGTCGGCTTTCTTCACCAGGGTGTTGAACTTGACGCCGATTTCGTTCTGGCCGGCAGTCGCCACTTCGTGGTGGTGAACTTCGACGGTCAGGCCCATTTCTTCCAGTGCGTTGCACATGGAGGTACGGATTTCGTGGTCGTGGTCGAACGGTGGAACCGGGAAGTAGCCGCCTTTGACGCCTGGACGGTGGCCTTTGTTGCCGCCTTCGATGTCCTGGTCGGACATCCACGAACCTTGTTCAGAGTAGATCTTGAACATGGAGCCGGAAATGTCGGACTTGAACTTGACCTGGTCGAAGATGAAGAACTCTGGCTCTGGACCGGCGTACACGGTGTCACCGATAGCGGTGGCTTTCAGGTGCTCTTCGGCGCGCTTGGCGATCGCACGTGGGTCGCGATCGTAGCCTTGCATGCTCGAAGGCTCGATGATGTCGCAGACCAGGATCAGGGTCGGTTCTTCGGTGAACGGATCCAGAACAGCGGTGGAGTCGTCCGGCATCAGAATCATGTCGGAGGCTTCGATGCCTTTCCAGCCAGCGATGGAGGAACCGTCGAACATTTTGCCGACTTCGAAGAAGTCGTCATCCAGCGCATCGCGAGCCGGCATGGTCACGTGGTGCTGAGTGCCTTTGGTGTCCGTGAAGCGCAGATCAATCCACTTGACGTCATGATCTTTGATGAGTTGAACCGACTTCGACATAGTGTCCTCCGGGTGGCTTCGGGCTGGTAATGGATGCCCTTAAATGTGGGTGATGCCGGCGCGAATACTCTGCCAAGGCAACCTGCCTCACAAGGGAGCAAATTGCATGCCAGTGCCCCAGCATGGGTTTTTTGCCCCAATTTCACGCCTGTCAGGCGGAAAAGTACCTTAAAGCGGAAAATCCCGCCCTACAATGTGGCGCTCATTTCAATAAATGACCTGTTTTGGTGCGCACGAAACCTTCTGCACATWAACTGGTTAAACCTTGAGCAATTTCCGCTATAATCCGCGCCCCCCTTTTTCGGCWGGCCCTGCGCGCGCTGTTTCCATGAAATTAATCGTAAAAGTCTTCCCCGAGATCACCATCAAGAGTCGACCTGTCCGGACGAAATTTATCCGCCAGTTGGCCAAAAACATCCGCGCCGTGCTCCGCGATCTGGACCCGGCCGTGGTGGTGAGCGGCGTGTGGGACAATCTCGAGCTGGAAACCCGCGTCACCGACCCGAAAGCCTTGAAAGAGATGGGTGAGCGCCTGACCTGCATGCCGGGCATCGCGCACTTTCTGCAGATCGACGAGTACCCGCTGGGCGACTTCGACGACATCACCGAAAAGTGCAAACACCACTACGGCGATGCGCTGGCCGGGAAGATTTTCTCGGTGCGCTGCAAGCGTGCGGGCAAGCACACGTTCAGCTCGATGGACGTCGAAAAATACGTCGGCAGCAAGCTGCGTCGTGAGTGCGGCGCCGCCGGGATCGACTTGAAAGCGCCGGAAATCGAAGTCCGCATCGAAGTTCGCGACCAACGGTTGTTCGTGATCCACAGCCAGCACAACGGCATCGGCGGATATCCGCTGGGCGCCCTGGAGCAGACGCTGGTGCTGATGTCCGGCGGCTTCGATTCCACCGTGGCGGCCTACCAGATCATGCGCCGTGGCCTGATGGCGCACTTCTGCTTCTTCAATCTGGGTGGACGTGCCCACGAACTGGGCGTCATGGAAGTCGCGCATTTCATCTGGAAGAAGTACGGCAGCTCCCAACGCGTGCTATTTGTCAGTGTGCCGTTCGAGGAAGTGCTGGGCGAAATTCTCGGCAAAGTCGATAACAGTCATATGGGCGTAGTATTGAAGCGTATGATGTTGCGCGCTTCCTCCCAAATTGCCGATCGACTGCACATCGAGGCGCTGGTAACCGGTGAGGCGATCTCCCAGGTGTCGAGCCAGACGTTGCCAAACCTGTCAGTGATCGACTGCGTGACCGACAAGCTGGTGTTGCGTCCGCTGATCGCCAGCCACAAGCAGGACATTATCGACACGGCAATCGAAATCGGTACCGCCGATTTCGCCCGGCACATGCCGGAGTACTGCGGCGTCATCTCGGTCAATCCGAAGACAGCGGCCAAGCGCTATCGCGTCGAGCATGAAGAGAAAGAATTCGATATGGCGGTACTCGAGCGTGCGCTCGAAAACGCCAAACTGGTGCCGATCGATCGCGTGATCGATGAACTGGGCCAGGACTTGCAGATTGAAGAAGTCAGCGAAGCGCTGGCCGGTCAGATCGTCATCGACATCCGTCACCCGGATGCCGCTGAAGACGACCCGCTGGACCTCGCTGGCATCGAGGTACAAACGATGCCGTTTTATGCAGTGAACGCTCGTTTCAAGGAACTGGACCCTACTCGCCAGTACCTGCTGTATTGCGACAAAGGCGTGATGAGTCGCCTGCATGCCCACCATTTGCTCAGTGAGGGGCATGCCAATGTGCGCGTTTATCGACCGAGCTAAGTGCCCGGGGCTGTTTGCCTGTGGCCTGCGTCACCGGCCCCCCGATGCCACCGTCAAGCTGTAACGGCTTTCACGGACGCTACTGTTAATCGCTGCCAAGACTTGTCAGCACACCGAATCCTCTGATCGAGATACACAAGTGATCGAAAATCTACGCAACATCGCCATCATTGCCCACGTTGACCATGGTAAGACCACCCTGGTAGACAAACTCCTGCGTCAATCCGGCACCCTGGAGCGCAACGAGCTCAACGACGAGCGCGTGATGGACTCCAACGACCAGGAAAAAGAGCGCGGTATTACCATTCTGGCGAAAAACACCGCCATCAACTGGAACGGCTACCACATCAACATCGTGGACACCCCGGGCCACGCCGACTTCGGCGGTGAAGTTGAACGTGTAATGTCGATGGTCGACTCCGTTCTGCTGCTGGTTGACGCTCAAGACGGCCCTATGCCGCAAACCCGTTTCGTGACCAAGAAGGCTTTCGAAGCCGGCCTGCGTCCAATCGTGTGCATCAACAAGGTTGACCGTCCAGGCGCGCGTCCGGACTGGGTTCTGGACCAGATCTTCGACCTGTTCGACAACCTGGGTGCCACCGAAGAACAGCTGGACTTCAAAGTCGTCTACGCCTCGGCCCTGAACGGTATTGCCGGTCTGGAACACACCGACATGGCTGAAGACATGACCCCGCTGTACCAGTCGATCGTCGACAACGTACCAGCACCGAAGGTTGACCGTGATGGTCCGTTCCAGATGCAAATCTCGGCACTGGACTACAACAGCTTCCTGGGTGTTATCGGCGTTGGCCGTATCGCTCGTGGTAGCGTCAAGCCGAACACCCCGGTTGTGGCTATCGGCGCCGACGGCAAGAAGCGTAACGGTCGTATCCTGAAGCTGATGGGTCACCACGGCCTGCACCGTATCGACGTTGAAGAAGCTTTCGCCGGCGACATCGTGTGCGTGAGCGGTATGGACTCGCTGTTCATCTCCGACACCCTGTGCCAGCCGGACAATGTCGAGGCGATGAAGCCTCTGACCGTTGACGAGCCAACCGTTTCCATGACCTTCCAGGTAAACGACTCGCCTTTCTGCGGTAAAGAAGGCAAGTTCGTGACTTCCCGTAACATCAAGGAACGTCTGGACAAAGAGTTGCTGTACAACGTTGCACTGCGCGTTGAAGAAGGCGACTCGGCCGACAAGTTCAAGGTTTCCGGTCGTGGTGAGCTGCACCTTTCGGTACTGATCGAAACCATGCGTCGCGAAGGCTTCGAAATGGGCGTTGGTCGTCCTGAAGTGATCATCCGTCAGGTTGACGGCGTGAAGCAGGAACCGTTCGAAAACGTAACCATCGACACCCCTGAGGAATCCCAGGGCAAGGTTATGGAAGAGATGGGCCTGCGTAAGGGCGACCTGACCAACATGGTGCCGGATGGCAAAGGCCGTGTGCGTCTGGAATACAACATCCCTGCTCGTGGTCTGATCGGTTTCCGTAACCAGTTCCTGACCCTGACCAACGGTGCTGGCATCCTGACCTCGATCTTCGATCGCTACGACACCATGAAGTCCGGCGACATGTCCGGCCGTCAGAACGGTGTTCTGGTATCGGTAGAAACCGGCAAGGCTCTGACCTACTCCCTGGAAACTCTCCAGGCGCGTGGCAAGCTGTTTGTTGAACACGGTCAAGAGATCTACAACGGTCAGATCGTTGGTCTGAACAGCCGTGACAACGACATGGGCGTCAACCCAACCAAAGGCAAGAAGCTCGACAACATGCGTGCTTCGGGTAAAGACGAAACCATCGCTCTGGTTCCACCTGTTCGCTTCACCCTGGAACAGGCTCTGGAATTCATCCAGGACGACGAGCTGTGTGAAGTGACTCCTAAGTCCATCCGTCTTCGCAAGAAGATCCTGGACGAAGGCGAGCGTACCCGCGCTGCCAAGAAAGCCAAGGCATAAGATTTAGCCTTGCTTAACGAAAACGCCCCCGGTCGAAAGGCCGGGGGCGTTTTTGTTTGTCTGGGGTTTGTGTGGCGTTTGTACTGGCCTCATCGCGAGCAAGCTCGCTCCCACAGTGTTCGAGGTGAACCACAAATTGTGTGAACACCACAGAACCCCTGTGGGAGCGAGCTTGCTCGCGATGAGGCCAGTACCAGCGCCGCAAATTCCGGGGGTATCAGAACCGCTCGATACTCCGCGAATTCTGCACGCGCTCCACTTCTTTCGGCTTGTAGGCGCAATACCCCGGCCGCGGGCCGATTTTCGGGTGGTTGCGGCAGGTATCCGGGCGCTTTTCATAAATAGTGCACAGACGGCTCTTACGATCCAGGTACAGGCAATCGTTGTTGCTCATGCGCTGGAGGGTAAAGATTCCTGACTTCTGGTTGAAACGCTCGACCAACCCTTCCTTTTGCAGGCGTTTGGCGATGTTCTTCGGCGGATCGCCCAGCTCGAACTCATCAACCACGCCGATGCGGATCAGGTCCTTGATCTTGACCTCGACGGGCAGGGTGCAGCAGCTGGACATGCACGAGCCGCACATCGGGGCAGAGTACTTGGCCCAGGTATCGAGGCGGTCGATCTCTGCGGCAGCGATCAGGTTCGGCTTCATCATCGTTTGTTACCAGCGTGTGCATCAGGGCGCGCGATCATACCGGGACCGGTGGATTTTTGAACAACCTTTCGCCAGATTTTTTCACTGCCGGCCAATAAGCCGCTAATCCGGCACGGCCCCTGCATTGAATCAGGTATACGACAATGTATTGCCGACCCGATTCGCACTTACAGGAAAAACTGCCGAACCAGAGCCTCTACCGCCTGTCAGACCGTCTAGGCTCAGACAACCCAAGCTCGCTCGAGGTCCTATCGATGACTCAAGAACCACTTGTTCGCGAAGCAGAGGTGGCCGCATTTCGCGACGCCGTCTTGACCAAACTCACTTACGCAGTGGGTAAAGACCCGGATCACGCCTTCGACCATGACTGGTTCGAAGCCATTGCCCTGGCCGCGCGGGACCACATGGTCGAGCACTGGATGGACCATACGCGGCAGATCTACCGCAAAGGTCAGAAGCGCGTTTATTACCTCTCCCTGGAATTTCTCATCGGTCGGCTGCTGTTCGACAGCCTGAGCAACCTCGGCCTGCTCGACGTGGCCCGCGAAGCCCTGACCGAACTCGGTGTCGATCTTGAGCGCATCCGCTTGCTGGAGCCCGATGCGGCCCTGGGCAACGGCGGCCTCGGGCGTCTGGCGGCGTGTTTCCTGGAAAGCATGTCGACCCTCGGTATCGCCGGTCATGGCTACGGCATCCGCTATGAGCACGGGTTGTTCCGCCAGGCGATTGTCGATGGCTGGCAGCAAGAGCAGACCGAACACTGGCTGGATTTCGGCAACCCTTGGGAATTCGAGCGGCCTGAAGTGGTTTATCCGATCGGCTTTGGCGGCAGCGTCGAAACCGTGACCGATGACAGCGGCAAGTCCAGGCAAGTCTGGCACCCGGCGGAAACCGTACGGGCCATTGCCTACGACACGCCGGTGGTCGGCTGGCGCGGGGCGAGCGTCAACACCCTGCGCCTGTGGCGCGCCCGGGCCATGGAAGATCTGCACCTGGAGCGTTTCAACGCCGGCGATCACCTGGGCGCCGTGGCCGAAGTAGCCCGGGCCGAGAGTATCTCCCGCGTGCTCTATCCAGCGGACAGCACCGAAGCCGGCCAGGAACTGCGCTTGCGTCAGGAATACTTCTTTGTCGCCGCGTCCCTGCAGGATTTGCTGCGCCGCCATCGCAACATGCACACCTCGGTACTGACCCTGGGCGATCACGCGGCGATCCAGCTCAATGACACTCACCCCTCGATTGCCGTCGCCGAACTGATGCGCCAGTTGGTGGACGTCTACGACGTGGCGTGGGATGCGGCGTGGCAAGTGACGGTCGACACGCTTTCCTACACCAACCACACCCTGCTGCCCGAAGCGCTGGAAACCTGGCCAGTGGGTTTGATGGAGCGCATGCTGCCACGGCACATGCAGATCATTTACCTGATCAACGCCCAGCACATCGACTCCCTGCGGGCCAAAGGCATCCACGACTTCGACGTGTTGCGCGCGGTATCGCTGATCGAAGAAGACAACGGACGCCGGGTGCGCATGGGCAACCTGGCGTTTCTCGGTTCCCACAGCATCAACGGTGTGTCCGGGTTGCACACGCAACTGATGCGCCAAACGGTGTTCTCCGAACTGCACAAGCTCTACCCGGAGCGGATCAACAACAAAACCAACGGCATCACCTTCCGCCGCTGGCTGTATCAGGCCAACCCCGAGCTGACCTCGATGCTGGTCGATGTCCTCGGGCCGCAAGTGCTGGACAACCCGGAAGAGCGTTTGCTCGCCCTCGAACCGTTCGCCGAGAAAAATGCATTCCGCAAGGCATTTGCCGAGCAACGCCTGCACAGCAAGAAAGCCCTGGCGTACCTGATTCATGAGCGGCTGGGCGTCGCGGTCAACCCGGCAGCGATGTTCGACGTGCAGGTCAAGCGAATCCACGAATACAAACGCCAGTTGCTCAACCTGATGCACACCGTGGCGTTGTACCAGGCGATTCGCGCGGAACCTGAAATCGACTGGGTGCCACGGGTGAAAATCTTTGCCGGCAAGGCCGCCGCGAGTTATCACCAGGCCAAACTGATCATCAAACTGACCAACGACATCGCCCGGGTGGTGAACAACGACCCGACCGTGCGCGGCTTGCTCAAAGTGGTGTTCCTGCCCAACTACAACGTCAGCCTGGCGGAGAGCATCATTCCGGCGGCGGATTTGTCCGAGCAGATCTCCACCGCCGGTTTCGAAGCGTCAGGCACCAGCAACATGAAATTCGGCCTGAACGGCGCGCTGACCATCGGCACCCTGGACGGCGCCAACGTGGAAATGAGCGAGCGCATCGGCACCGAGCACATGTTCATCTTTGGTCTCAGCGCACAGCAGGTCGAGGCGCGCAAACAGAACCATGAGTTCAATGCGGCACCGGATATCGCCGCCTCCCATCGTCTGAACGATGTGCTGCAAGCGATTCGTGGCGGCGTGTTCTCGCCGGATGATCCGTCCCGTTACACCGGCCTGATCGACTCCTTGGTAGATTTCGACCGCTTCCTGGTCTGCGCCGATTTCGACTCGTACTGGAATGCACAGATGCGCGTCGAAGCCCATTGGCACGATTCGAACCAGTGGTGGCGTTCGGCGGTGTTGAACACGGCGCGGATGGGCTGGTTCTCGTCGGACCGGACCATTCGCGAGTACGCCACGGAGATCTGGAAGGCGCTGGAGTAAGTCTTCAGGCAGGTGGATATACTGGCGCGCCGGAAAAGATCGCAGCCTTTGGCAGCTCCTGCAGGATCGCGTAGGAGCTGCCGAAGGCTGCGATCTTTTGGGCGCTGGTTACGCTAATCTTTCGGGATTGAGCTTAGGGATATCGACCATGCAATGGATTTTCATGCTGATCGGGCTGGTGCTCGGCTGGATACTCGACGAGTCATTCAGTGATGCACTGCTGGGCGCGTTACTCGGATTGGGTGTCGGCCAAGCCGTTCGCATGGCTCGCATGGACGCTCGGGCAGCCGAGCAGCAGCACTTGCTGGAACAGGCACAGGTTGCGCTGCAAGCGGTCGAGCAACGGCTGGCAGTGCTTGAAGCATCAGGCGTCAAGGCGCCGGAAACCCGTGAACCGCTGGTATCGCCTGAAGCCCTCCTTGATGAAACACCTGCCATAGTCCCGGAATTGATCTGGGAGCTGCCGCCCGAGCTCGAGCCAATCCCCGCAGCGGCCAGCGAAGTCGCCGATGCCTGGAAATCCGAGCCGACTGCTCGTGAGGCACAACCACCTGTCCCCCCGCATGGCCCGAACCTCATCGACCGCGCCATCAGTCGCGCCCGCGCCTGGCTGTTCGGCGGCAATACAGTCTTGCGGGTCGGCGTGGTGTTGCTGTTCCTCGGCCTGGCCTTTCTGCTGCGCTATGCCACTGAAGGCGTGGTGGTGCCGGTTGAGTTGCGCTACGCCGGTGTGGCGGCCGCAGCCTTGGGGTTGCTCGGATTGGGTTGGTGGTTACGAGCGCGCAACAGCAGTTACGCGTTGATCTTGCAGGGCACCGGGATCGCCGTGTTGTACCTGACAGTGTTTGCCGCGATGCGCCTGCATCCGTTGCTCGATCCCTCGGCGGCGTTTGGCCTGCTGGTGGCGGTGACGATCTGTTCGGCGATTCTCGCCATTACCCAGGACTCCCTGGGGCTGGCCGCCGCTGCCGCACTGGGTGGCTTCGCCGCGCCCATCCTGGCCTCCACCGGCGCCGGCAGCCACGTCGCGCTGTTCAGTTACTTTTCCCTGCTCAACGCCGGCATCCTCGCCATCGCCTGGTTCAAGGCCTGGCGGCTGTTGAATGTCATCGGATTCACCGGCACCTTCGGCATCGGTTTCGCCTGGGGCCTGCGCTCCTACTCGCCGGAGTTGCTGTGGAGCACCGAGCCGTTCCTGATTGTGTTTTTCCTGATGTACCTGGCCATTGGTCTGTTGTACGCCCGGCGCAAGTTGATGGCGATGAGCGATGCACCGGCAGAGGGCAATCGCGAAGCGCTGCTGCAGTGGTCGGCGCGCAAGGGTGACTACGTCGACGGCACACTGCTGTTTGGCCCGCCGCTGGTGGGTTTCGGCTTGCAGTTCGCACTGGTGCAGCATCTGGAATTCGCTGCGGCGTTCAGTGCCTTGACGCTGGGCATGATTTACATGGGACTCGCCCGTTGGCTGATGGCCGGGCGCACGCTGTTGCTGGGGGAAACCTGCCTGGCCTTGGGGGTGATCTTCGCCAGTCTGGCGATTCCGCTGGGGCTTGATGCGCGCTGGACGACGGCGGCGTGGGCGGTGGAAGGCGCGGGGATCTTCTGGCTCGGTCTGCGTCAGCAAAGGCCCCTGGCCCGGGCCTTTGCCTTGCTCCTGCAACTGGGGTCGGCGCTGGCGTTTCTCAGCGAGTTGCACAGCAGCGAGAGCAGCCTGCTCGGCGGTGTGCCATTAGGCGCGCTGTTGTTGGGTGTCGCGTTGTTGTTCAGCTTCTACCAGTTACGCAAAGCCTTGCCGGAGCAGATCAGGCCCTGGGAGCTGATAGGCCTGCCAGTCCTGGCTTGCCTCGGGCTGGCGTTTCTCTATTTGCTGGCACCGCTGTTTTTCTTCAGTCACGGCACGGTGATCAGTTGGGCCTTGGCCGGGGGGCTGACGTTGTTGGTTGGCTTGCGTCTGCAATCGCGCACGTTCGTGTTCACCGCGCTCTCTGTGCAACTGTTGGGTGGCGCGCTGTTCCTGGTAACAGGACCGCAGCTCAGTGACGGTCTGCGACCCCTGGCCCATGGCGGGTTCTGGGCGCCGCTGGTGCTGGGGCTGGCCGCGATGTTCGGGGCCTGGCGTTTGCAGATGAGTCGTGTGCGTGGAGCGTTGAAAGGGTTGAGTCTGTTGCGGTTGTCCCAGGCGTTGCTGGTGTGGGGCGCAGGTTGGTGGGCGTTGGCCTGGGTCATCGAGGTGCTGCATTTCGCGTCGTTGCCGATGCAGGCGACTTTTTTGTTGAGCATGGCTGCCGTGAGTGTCGCGCTGTGGACAGCGTTGGCGCTGCGCCTGAGTTGGCCGTCACTGGGCGTGCTCTGCACAGTGTTGATTCCCGCGGCGGCGCTGGTGCTGCTGGCGGCCTGGCACTCGCGTTATCACCCGGCGGCCAACGCCGGCTGGCTGGCGTGGGCCGCCGTGTTCGTCGTGCATTTCATGTCCCTGCGGCGTCTGGCGCCCATGCTGCCGGCGCGCGTGCTGAGTGTCGCCCATGTGCTCGGCTGCTGGCTGTTGATGGGGGTGCTGGCTCTGGAGCTGCGTTACGCTTTGCTGGTGTTGTCCGAGCAATACAACGCCTGGCGCTGGTTGGGCTGGGCGATTCTGCCAAGTCTGTATCTGGTGCTGATGGCGGCACCTCGCGCGTGGCCTTGGCCGGTGTCGACATATTCGAGGGAATACCGTGTATACGCCGCCGCGCCGCTGGCGTTACTGATGCTCGGCTGGTTCTGGCTGGCGAATGTCGCCAGTGACGGCAACGCTGAACCTCTGCCCTACGTGCCATTGATCAACCCGCTGGAGCTCGGCCTGTTGTTCGCGCTGTTCGGCGTCTATGCCTGGTCCCGCAGTGCCATGACACAACTGGCGGTCCGCGAGGATTACGTCGCCATCGCCACGCAAGGGGTCGCAGGTGCCTCGCTGTTCATGTTCTTTACTGCATTGGTAATGCGTACGGCGCACCATTGGAGCGGGGTGCCGTTCGAGCTGGATCTGTTGCTGGCGTCGATGCGTGTACAAGCCGGCCTGTCCATCGTCTGGACCCTGATGGCCCTGAGCTTGATGATCGGCGGCCATTTGCGTCGCCGCCGCGAAGTCTGGCTGATCGGCGCCGCCTTGATCGGCGTGGTCGTGGCCAAGCTGTTCTTTGTCGAATTGAGCAATCGTGGCGGGCTGGCGCGGATCGTGTCGTTTATTGGAGTCGGCGTCTTGCTGCTGGTGGTGGGCTATTTCGCCCCGCTGCCGCCCAAGCGCGCCGACGCTGTGCCGGATACCGGGAAACCGCTCGCGGAATCCGAAGGAGTGTCATCTTGAGTCAGAAGCTGAACCTGGGTTGGCTGGCCGCTGTTGCCATGGGCGTGGTGTTGTCGGCGGTTGCCCAGGAAAAACCGGCGGACTTCACCACCCAAGTGCCTTTGTCGGTGACGGGCGAAGGCCCCTGGTATCGCCTTGAACTGCCCCTGAGCGTGCAACTGAATGCACGGCAGGCCGACCTGAGCGATGTGCGGGTGTTCAACGCCGTCGGTGATGTTCAGGCCTATGCCCTGGCCCGGGAGTCGGCGCAGAGCAGTGAAACGCGCACCTTGACCGAGGTGAAACGGTTTGCGTTGTACAACTCGGTGGACGCCACTGAAACCGCGCCGAGCGTACGGGTGCAATCGAGCGCCAACGGCACCTTGGTCGAGGTGCAGCCCTCAAGTCAGCTGGAGGCGGGTGAGGAGGAGTTGCGCGGCTGGTTGCTCGACGCTTCCGCGATCAAGGCGCCGTTGCGGCAATTGATTCTCGACTGGACCAGCGAGCGCGACGGCTTCGAGCGTTTCACCCTCGAAGCCAGCGACGATTTACAGCATTGGCAGTTCTGGGGCGAAGGGCAGGTGGCGCGCCTGACCTTTGCCGACGAGCGGGTCGAGCAGCATGAAATCGGCCTGCCGGGCCAGTCGGCGCGCTACTTGCGGTTGCTGTGGATCACTCCGCATTCGGCACCGACCCTGACTTCGGCGCAACTGCAAAGCGCCAGTACCCGCAGCCTGCCGCTGCCGTTGGTCTGGTCCCAGGCGTTGACCGGCAGCAGCACGAAGGCGGGTGAGTACACCTGGCAGTTGCCGATGGGGCTGAATGTCGAGCGAGTGCAGGTCGAGCTGAGCCAGCCCAACAGCCTGGCGCCGGTGAGTCTGGCCGGTCGGCGCGACAGCAGCCTGCCATGGCAGTCGTTGGGCAGCGGTTTGCTCTATCGCCTGACCCAGAACGGTCAGGATGTGGTGCAAAACGAATTGCCGTTGTCAGGGCAAATCGTCCAGCAATTGAAACTGACCGTGGACGAACGCGGCGGCGGCCTGGGTGATCAGGCGCCGACGCTGAAGTTTGCCGTGCGCGCCACGCAACTGGTGTTCCTGGCGCGCGGGCCGGGGCCTTACACGCTGGTTGTGGGGAATACGACGGCGAAGGCGGCGAACTTGCCGCTGTCGATGCTGATTCCGGATTACGGCCCGGCGAAGCTCGCGACCTTGGGCCGGGCCATGGTGGATGTCGGGGCGGTGGTCTCGAATGCATCGACTGAGAAAACGCTGGCTACGACGGACACCCAGTGGAAGAAGTTCGGCTTGTGGGCAGTGTTGTTGCTCAGTGTCTTGTTCCTGGCGGCGATGGCGTTCAGTTTGCTGCGCAAGCCTACTGCCAAATCCTGACAGTGGGTGCTACGCACCCAATCGCGAGCAGGCTCGCTCCCACATTTTGAACGCGTACCCCTGTAGGAGCGAGCCTGCTCGCGAAAGCGTTCGCCCAGTCACTGAAAGTGCCGAAATGACTGCAGTTCTCAGGCCCACACCCAGCCCATTTCCAACTACGCTCATCCCCGCACATGAACTCTCTTCAGCCGATCACGTCTGATAGGAGGAAATGCACCCCGACTCGCGCTAAACTGCTCGGGTTTTTAGCCCCCCCCCATTCCTCCGGAGCCTTCCATGTCCCGCGTTACCTTGAGTCGCTATTTGATTGAGCAGACCCGCAGCAACAACACTCCTGCCGATCTGCGCTTCCTGATCGAAGTGGTGGCGCGTGCCTGCAAGGAGATCAACCACGCCGTGTCCAAAGGCGCCCTGGGTGGCGTTTTGGGCAGCATGGGCACTGAAAACGTCCAGGGCGAAGTGCAGAAGAAGCTCGACGTGATCTCCAACGAAATCCTGCTCGAAGCCAACGAATGGGGCGGTCACCTGGCCGGTATGGCGTCCGAAGAAATGGACAACGCCTACCAGATCCCGGGCAAATACCCGAAAGGTGCGTACCTGCTGGTATTCGACCCGCTGGACGGTTCGTCGAACATCGACATCAACGCGCCGGTCGGAACCATCTTCTCGGTACTGCGTTGCCCGAACGAATACCTGAGCCAGAACGAACCTTTGAACGAAAAGGCCTTCCTGCAGCCAGGTACCCAGCAAGTGGCCGCCGGTTATGCGATCTATGGTCCACAGACCATGCTGATCCTGACCTTGGGCGATGGCGTGAAAGGTTTCACCCTGGACCGTGAAATGGGCAGCTTCGTACTGACCCACGAAAACATCACCATTCCTGAAGCCACCCAGGAATTTGCCATCAACGCGTCCAACCAGCGTCACTGGGAAGCACCGGTACAGCGCTACGTCGGCGAATTGCTGGCCGGCGATGAAGGCCCGCTGAAAAAGAACTACAACATGCGCTGGGTCGCTGCGATGGTGGCCGACGTGCACCGCATCCTGACCCGCGGCGGTCTGTTCATGTACCCACGCGACAGCCGCGAGCCTTCCAAGCCAGGCAAACTGCGCCTGATGTACGAAGCCAACCCGATGTCGTTCCTGGTGGAACAAGCGGGCGGTGCGTCCACCGACGGCCACCAGCGCATCCTCGACATCCAGCCGGAAGGCCTGCACCAGCGGGTTGCGGTGTTCCTCGGTTCGAAAGAAGAAGTTGCCCGCGTCACGGCTTACCACAAGGAATAAACCATGACTGCGCCCTGGCAGCCGTTGCTTTATTGGTGGTTCGGGAGTTCCGAGTCAGCGAGGGAAGTGGCGGCGCAGAAGGGCAAATTGTGGTTCGGCAAGCGCGACAGCCAGGACCTCGAAGCGCGCGAGCGTTTCGGGGGCTGGACCGAGCAGGCACTGGCCGGCGGATTGACCGAGTGGATGCAACATCCCGAAGGTTGGCTGGCCCTGGTGCTGTTGCTCGATCAAATCCCGCGAATGATCTTTCGCGATATTCCCAAAGCCTTTGCAGGCGATCTCCGGGCGCAGAAGCTGGTAGCCCAAGGCATTGCCGCGGATTACGACCGGCAGTTGCAGCCGATTCAGCGGGTGTTCATCTACCTGGTGTTCGAGCATAGCGAAGACCTCGCGGTGCAGAACGAAGGCGTCTCGCGCTACATCGAACTGGTGGCGCAGCAACCGGAAATCGATCGGGCGCTGTTCAGCGATTACCTGGACTATGCCGAGCGGCATCAGAAAGTGATTGCGCAGTTTGGGCGCTTTCCGCATCGCAATGCGGTGTTGGGGCGGGAGAGTACTGCTGAGGAGCTCGAGTTTCTGTCGAAACCGGGCTCTCGGTTCTGATTTTTCGTTGTAGCTGATGCCGCCATCGCGAGCAAGCTCGCTCCCACAGGGATCTTTGTCGCACTGGAGATCCACTGTGGGAGCGAGCTTGCTCGCGATGAGGCCGGAGAGATCGCCTCAGATCCTGAAGCTACCAACTAGCTGCTTCAACCGCGCCGCCTGCTGCTCAAGATCGGCACACGCACGCAAGGTCGACTGCAGGTTCTCCACACCTTCCTGGTTCAGCATGTTGATCTCTGTGATGTCGACGTTGATCGACTCCACCACGGCCGTCTGTTCCTCAGTGGCAGTGGCGACCGACTGATTCATGCCATCGATCTCACCGATGCGCTGGGTCACGCTGCCCAGGCGTTCGCCCGCCTGGTTGGCGATGCCGACGCTGCTTTCGCTCTGGCGCTGGCTGTCAGTCATGATGCCCACCGCTGCCCGGGCGCCGACCTGCAGTTCTTCGATCATCGTCTGCACTTGCTGCGCCGAGTCCTGGGTGCGGTGAGCGAGGTTGCGCACCTCATCGGCCACCACGGCAAAACCGCGACCGGCCTCGCCAGCGCGGGCCGCTTCAATGGCGGCGTTGAGCGCCAGCAAGTTGGTTTGCTGGGAGATGCTGGTAATCACTTCCAGGATCTGCCCGATGTTGACCGTATTGCTATTGAGGGTTTCGATGTTGCCGCACGAATCGCTGATCTTGGCCGACAGCTGCTGCATCGCCGCGATGGTTTTATCCACCACCTGTTGGCCTTCTTCGGCCAGGCTGCGGGCATCGCTGGAATGTTGCGAGGCGAGGGCGGCGTTCTGGGCGATCTCCTGGGCGGCGGCACCGAGCTGGTTGATCGCCGCAGCGACGCTGCTGGTGCGCGAGGCTTGCTGGTCGGAGTTGTACATCGACGAGTTCGAGGCGGCGACTACACGCAACGCCACTTCGTTGACCTGGCCGGTGGCCGAGGACACTTCGATGATCGAGGTGTGAATGCGCTCGACGAAGCGGTTGAACGACAGCCCCAGCGCGCCGAATTCGTCATGGCCGTGAATGGTCAGGCGTTTGGTCAGGTCACCTTCGCCTTCGGCGATGTCGTGCATGGCGCGGCCCATGGTCAGCAGCGGCTGCATCAGCAGGCTGATCAGCATGCCCAGCAGGACGATGATGATCACCACGGCAATCACCATGGCGATGATCGCCGAGGTGCGGAATTCGCTGAGCATCGAGAACGCCGTTTCCTGATCGAGCACCAGTGCCACGTACCAGTTCGCCGATGGCACGCCGTTGACGTGGGTGAAGGCGATGAACTGGCGCTTGCCGTCGATCTCGACTTCTTTCATGCCCGGGCTGACTTTGGGTGTGTCGCTCGGATAGGCCTCGGTCAGGTTCTTGAGCACCAGCTTGCTGTCCGGGTGAATCAGGATCTTGCCATCGGCACCGACGATGAACGCATGACCGTGACCGCCGAAGTTCAGCGAATTGATGATCGCGCTGACGCTGGACAGGTCGATGTCGGCGCCTGCGACGCCGATCATCTGGCCCTGGTGCTGCACCGGGGTGGCCACGGTGATCACCAGTTTGCCAGAAGACGCGGCAATGTACGGTTCGGTGACGATGGTCTGTTGTGCGCTATTGGCCGCCTTGTACCAGCCGCGGGCGCGAGGGTCGTAGTCCGCCGCACGGTTGCCCGCCGGGACCGAGAACATCACGCCGTCGGCACCACCGAAGTAGCTCAGCTGGAAGTTGCCGGTGTAGGCGGGCAGGTCGATGATTCGTTTCAGGCCAGCGGGAGCATTGCCGTCGGCGTTGATCTGTTGGGCCATCGACTGCAGCAATTGCATGCGGCTTTCCAGCCAGGTCTGGATGTTGCTGGTGGTCAGACTGCCGAGTTCCTGCATCGAGGCTTCGGTGCTGTTGCGCAAGGTTTGGCGCTGGCGATAGTCGTTGAACAGGATGAAACAAGCGAATGCGACGGCCACCACGAGGGCGGCAGCCAGCAATATCTTGTGGCTGAACTTCATGTTTCTGGTCATGGATGAGCTACCGCAGAGGGGCTGTTCTACAAAATGGGGGAGCAAATGCCACCGACGTGGCTTTGCGTTGCATTTATGTCGACTGAACGGCGCCAAAGATTAGGCGAATTCTCTGAAAAACGACGAAATGCTCGATGAATAAGGAAAGTGGCTGATTTTCGGCAAAAGGTAGACGAGTGGCCCGATAAATAGCCTGCCGGGCACGGAACCTCGCAGGGGTTTTCTCTTCTAAGCTTCAGCTTGGCAGCCATGCCAATCCCCTACGCCCCCCGGAGTTTCACCATGTCGCTGCGTTCCATCGCCCTGCTTTCGTTTTGCGTGTTGCTGGCTGCCTGCAGCAAAGTCAATCAGGAAAACTACTCTAAGCTCTCGGCCGGCATGGCCAAGGCCGATGTGGAGACCCTGTTGGGCAAACCTGCCGATTGTTCAGGTGCGCTCGGCATGTCCAGTTGCACCTGGGGCGACAAGAACAGCTTTATCAGCGTGCAGTTCGCCGGTGACAAAGTGCTGATGTTTTCCGGCCAAGGCCTGAAGTAAACCGGGGCGTTTGCCCGCGGGAGAAAAATAATGAAGCGGTTATTGATCATCCTTTTTGCCGGTCTGTTGTTGGCTGGCTGTGCCACGTCTGGCCCGGACCCATTGGCCCCCAAGACTGTCAAAAGTGTCAATCTCAAGCGCTACCAGGGCACCTGGTACGAGTTGGCGCGCATGCCGATGTACTTCCAGCGCGACTGCGCGCAATCCGAAGCCCATTACACGCTCAAGCCTGACGGTAACGTGGCGGTGTTGAACCGCTGCCTGACGGCGCAGTGGCAATGGGAAGAGGTCAATGGCACGGCTTATCCACAGGTGCCCGGCAAGGGCGACAAGCTGTGGATCGAGTTCGATACCTGGTTCTCCAGGCTGATCCCGGGTACGGCGAAGGGCGAATACTGGGTGCTGTACGTCAGCGATGACTACAAGACCGCCATTGTCGGGGATCCGAGCCGGAAGTATTTGTGGCTGTTGTCGCGCACGCCGACCGTGAATGGTGTGGTGCGTGAGGAACTGCTGAGCAAGGCGCGTCAGCAGGGTTACGACACAACGCGGCTGATCTGGCGTGCGTCGGAACAGCAGATGGCCGAGACGTCCAACTAACAACGCATGGCCCTGTAGGMGCGAGCTTGCTCGCGATGGAGTATCAGACACAACGATGTCGACTGACACACCATCGCGAGCAAGCTCGCKCCTACAGGGTTTTGTGTCAGCCTAAAAGTTCGCGCAGGACTTGAGTGAATGCACGGCTGCTTTCTTCTTCGCCGGCATGCCGCCCGTCACGCACCACCCACTGACCATTCACCAGCACATCCCGCACTTGGCGATCGCCACCGGCAAACAGCCACCGATTGAGAATCCCGTCACCATTGGCTGTCGCCAAATACGGATCGTTGCCATCGAGCACCAGCCAGTCGGCGCGTTTGCCGACTTCCAGCGCGCCAATCGGCTGGCCTAACGCCTGAGCACCGCCATCCAGCGCCGCATCGAACAACGTGCGGCCAACCATTGGCTGATCCGCGCCATACAAACGATTACGCCGTTGGTCGCGCAGACGCTGGCCGTATTCCAGCCAGCGCAATTCTTCCACCACGCTCAATGACACATGACTGTCGGAACCGATGCCCATGCGGCCGCCCTGGGCGAAGAAATCCACCGCCGGGAAAATCCCGTCGCCCAGGTTGGCTTCGGTGGTCAGGCACAGGCCGGCGATGGCGCGACTCTTGGCCATCGACGTGACTTCTTCCGGGTTGGCGTGGGTCGCGTGGACCAGGCACCAGCGCTGATCGACGTCGATGTTTTCGTACAGCCATTGCAACGGACGACGACCGCTCCAGGTCAGGCAGTCGTCGACTTCTTTCTGCTGCTCGGCGATGTGGATGTGCACCGGGCATTGCTTGTCGCTGGCCGCCAGCACTTCGCTGATCTGCTGTGGCGTAACCGCGCGCAGTGAGTGGAAACACAAGCCGAGCGACTGCGCCGGTTGCTGCGCCAGCACCGGTTGCAGGCGCGATTGCAGCTTGAGGTAGTTTTCGGTGCTGTTGATGAAGCGACGCTGACCTTCGTTCGGGGTCTGGCCGCCGAAACCGGAGTGGCTGTAGAGCACCGGCAGCAGGGTCAAGCCGATACCCGCGGAACTGGCTGCCTGGCTGATGCGCAGAGCCAGTTCGGCCGGATCCGCATAAGGCTGACCATTGATGTCGTGATGCACGTAGTGAAATTCCGCGACCGAGGTGTAACCGGCCTTGAGCATTTCGATATACAGCTGGCGGGCGATGACACCGAGTTGTTCCGGGCTGATTTTTCCGACGAGGCGATACATCAGATCGCGCCAGGTCCAGAAACTGTCGTTCGGATTGCCCGCCACTTCCGCCAGCCCGGCCATGGCCCGCTGGAAGGCGTGGGAGTGCAGGTTCGGCATGCCAGGCAGCAGCGGACCGCTCAGCCGCTCGGCGCCATCTGCCTTGGAATCGGCCTGGATATGGGTCAATACGCCGTCGGCGCTGACCTCAAGACGTACATTGTTGGCCCATCCACTAGGCAGCAGCGCGCGTTCGGCAAAGAAGGCGGACATGGTTCAGCACCCCATCGTGTGTTATTTGTATATACATATACAGACGTTTGCCTGCCCGGTAAACTCCGGCAAGCTAGCGACATCAATCAAATGACCAAGGATTAACCGTGCCGACTCCGCCTCCAGTCTCTCCGTTGGCCGCGAACATGGGCGACAGTCCGGCGCCCTTGTACGCCCGCGTCAAACAAATGATCACCCAGCAAATCGACAGTGGAAACTGGCCGCCGCACTACCGCGTTCCGTCGGAAAGCGAACTGGTCAGCCAGTTGGGCTTCAGCCGCATGACCATCAACCGCGCCCTGCGCGAGATGACCGCCGATGGCCTGCTGGTGCGCATGCAAGGCGTCGGCACATTCGTCGCCGAGCCGAAAAGCCAGTCCGCGCTGTTTGAAGTGCACAACATTGCCGATGAAATTGCCTCTCGCGGTCATCGCCACACCTGCAAGGTCATCACCCTTGAAGAAGAGGCCGCCGGCTCCGAGCGTGCCCTGGCCCTGGACATGCGCGAAGGGCAGAAGGTGTTCCACTCGCTGATCGTGCATTTCGAAAACGATATTCCGGTGCAAATCGAAGACCGTTTCGTCAATGCGCTGGTGGCGCCGGACTACCTCAAGCAGGACTTCACCCTGCAAACGCCCTACGCCTACCTGAACCAGGTCGCGCCGCTGACCGAAGGCGAGCACGTGGTCGAGGCGATCCTGGCCGAGTCGTCCGAATGCAAATTGCTACAGATTGAAAAGGGCGAGCCTTGCCTGCTGATTCGCCGCCGCACCTGGTCCGGTCGTCAGCCAGTGACCGCCGCTCGCTTGATCCACCCCGGTTCCCGTCATCGTCTGGAAGGTCGGTTTCATAAATAGAGAGCCATAAATGAGCAGTCTGAAAGTTTTACGTGCGCTCGATTACCCGCGCATGCCGTGGAAAAACGGCGGCGGCAGCACCGAAGAAATCACCCGCGATGCCGGCACTGGCCTGGATGGGTTTGGCTGGCGCCTGTCGATTGCCGACATTGGCGAGTCGGGTGGGTTTTCCACCTTCGCCGGTTACGAGCGAGTGATCACCGTTTTGCAGGGCGATGGTATGAGCCTGACGGTGGATGGCCAGGACACGCGGCCACTGTTACCGCTGGACCCGTTTGCCTTCAGTGGTGAAAGCAAGGTTTCCTGCACGTTGCTCGGCAGTCCGATTCGCGATTTCAACCTGATTTACGCGCCGCAGCGTTACGGTGCGCGGTTGCAGTGGTTGAGTGGCGAGCAGCGGTTCTTCAGTTCGGCGGGTACGATGTTGGTGTTCAGCATCAGCGAAGCACTGGAAGTGAAGGTCGGTAACAACGCTTCGAAGCTCGGTCGCCACGATTGCCTGCAACTCGACGCTAACACTGGCCTGCTGGAAATCTCCGTTAATAGCCCATGCTGTGTGATTGAGCTGACCGCACGCTGATTCTGAATTTTCAAAAGATCGCAGCCTTCGGCAGCTCYTACATGGGATGCTTTGCACCCTGTARGAGCTGCCGAAGGCTGCGATCTTTTGCTTTTCAGCGTTCCCGAAAGCGCACCATGTTGTTACCGAACGCCCCAGCGTGGCGCAAAACCACGCTCAAGTAACAAAACCCCCTCGCCACAAAAATCCTCCCGAAAAAATTTCATCTACACCAGAACCCTTGTCCCAGGCGCTCTCCAGCCGTTTCAGAATTTTTCTTGAATGCTCATCCGGCAAGTTGGCCGCTTGATTGCATATGCTTGTATGTACAAGTAAAGACGTATGCGTATGAGTCACGAGGACTCAACCATCGTCCACTGATTCGCCGGTGTGCACTGATATGCCCATTGGCTTGCTCGCCCACTGCCTGGGTTGGTTTGGATTGATTGCTGAGGAGTCTTTTTCGTGACTGACATTAAACCTACTAAGTTTCGTGACGTTGAAATCCGTGCCGCACGTGGTAACAAGCTGACCGCCAAGAGCTGGCTGACCGAAGCGCCGCTGCGCATGCTGATGAACAACCTCGACCCGGAAGTCGCCGAGAACCCTAAAGAACTGGTGGTTTACGGTGGTATCGGTCGCGCTGCACGTAACTGGGAATGCTACGACAAGATCGTCGAAAGCCTGACCAACCTGAACGACGACGAGACCCTGCTGGTGCAATCCGGCAAGCCGGTCGGCGTGTTCAAGACCCACAGCAATGCCCCGCGCGTACTGATCGCCAACTCCAACCTGGTTCCACACTGGGCGAGCTGGGAACACTTCAACGAACTCGACGCCAAAGGCCTGGCCATGTACGGCCAGATGACTGCCGGCAGCTGGATCTACATCGGCAGCCAGGGCATCGTCCAGGGCACCTACGAAACCTTCGTTGAAGCCGGTCGCCAACACTATAACGATGACCTGAAAGGTCGTTGGGTCCTGACCGCAGGCCTCGGTGGCATGGGTGGCGCTCAGCCTCTGGCCGCGACCCTGGCTGGCGCTTGCTCGCTGAACATCGAATGTCAGCAGGTCAGCATCGATTTCCGTCTGAAAAGCCGCTATGTCGACGAGCAAGCAACCGATCTCGACGACGCGCTGGCCCGCATCGCCAAATACACCGCCGAAGGCAAAGCGATTTCCATTGCCCTGCTGGGTAACGCGGCAGAAATTCTCCCGGAACTGGTCAAGCGCGGCGTGCGCCCGGACATGGTTACCGACCAGACCAGCGCCCACGATCCGCTCAACGGCTACCTGCCGGCCGGCTGGACCTGGGACCAGTACCGCGCTCGCGCCAAGACTGAACCTGCCGCTGTGATCAAGGCCGCCAAGCAATCGATGGCCGTGCACGTCAAAGCGATGCTGGACTTCCAGAAAATGGGCGTACCGACTTTCGACTACGGCAACAACATCCGTCAGATGGCGCAAGAAGAAGGCGTGGAAAACGCATTCGACTTCCCGGGCTTCGTACCAGCCTACATCCGTCCGCTGTTCTGCCGTGGCATCGGCCCGTTCCGTTGGGCTGCACTGTCGGGCAACGCTGAAGACATCTACAAGACCGACGCCAAGGTCAAAGAGTTGATCCCGGACGACGCCCACCTGCACAACTGGCTGGACATGGCCCGTGAGCGCATCAGCTTCCAGGGTCTGCCGGCACGTATCTGCTGGGTTGGCCTGGGCCTGCGCGCCAAGCTGGGTCTGGCGTTCAACGAAATGGTCCGTAGCGGCGAGTTGTCCGCGCCGATCGTGATCGGTCGCGACCACCTGGACTCCGGTTCGGTATCGAGCCCGAACCGCGAAACCGAGTCCATGCAGGACGGTTCCGACGCCGTGTCCGACTGGCCACTGCTCAACGCCCTGCTCAATACCGCGAGCGGCGCGACCTGGGTTTCCCTGCACCACGGCGGCGGCGTCGGCATGGGCTTCTCTCAGCACTCGGGCATGGTGATTGTCTGCGACGGTACTGACGAAGCGGCCGAGCGTATCGCTCGCGTGCTGCACAACGACCCGGCCACCGGTGTCATGCGTCACGCCGATGCCGGTTACCAGATCGCCATCGACTGCGCCAAGGAACAAGGGCTGAACCTGCCGATGATTACCGGCAAATAAAGAAAGCGGGCCTTGGCCCAATGCAAACCTGTAGGAGCTGCCGAAGGCTGCGATCTTTTGATCTTGATCTTTTAAAAGCAAAAGATCGCAGCCTCGTTTCACTCGACAGCTCCTACACAGATACAACCAACACCGACCAACAATCCACAGAGGTTGAACCATGGCTGTTAACAGCGATCGTGCAGGCAACAAACCGTTGATCGAGAAGCGCTCGATCGACTACATCCCGGAAGCGGAAAGACACGGTCGTCTGTTGAGCCAGTTCACCCTGTGGATGGGTGCCAACCTGCAAATCACCGCGATTGTCACCGGGGCCCTGGCCGTGGTGCTGGGCGGCGATGTGTTCTGGTCGTTGATCGGTCTGTTGATCGGTCAATTACTGGGTGGCGGCGTGATGGCGCTGCATGCCGCGCAAGGGCCCAAGCTCGGCCTGCCGCAGATGATCTCCAGCCGGGTGCAGTTCGGCGTGTACGGCGCGGCGATCCCAATCGTGCTGGTCTGCTTGATGTACCTGGGCTTCACCGCAACGGGAACCGTGTTATCCGGGCAGGCGCTGGGCCAATTGTTTGGCGTCAGCGACACCGTCGGTATCCTCCTTTTCGCCAGTGTCATCGTGCTGGTCACGGTGCTCGGTTATCGGGTGATCCATTGGATCGGCCGTGTTGCCAGTGTCATTGGCGTGATTGCCTTTGTTTATCTGTTCAGCTGTCTGATGAGCCAGGTTGACGTTGGCGCACTGTTGCAAATCCGCCACTTCAGCTGGAGCAGTTTCTTGCTCGCGGTGTCGCTCGCGGCGTCCTGGCAGATCGCCTTCGGCCCTTATGTGGCTGACTATTCTCGCTACCTGCCGAGCAAGATTTCCTCGGTGAAAACTTTTTTTGCCGCAGGCGCAGGTTCGGTTATTGGTGCACAGGTGGCGATGGTCCTCGGCGTGTTCGCTGCCGCTTCGGCCAACGGGCAATACGCCGGCCACGAAGTGGCCTACATCGTTGGTCTTGGCGGTACCGGTGCCACCGCTGCGCTGCTGTACTTCAGCATCGCCTTTGGCAAGGTCACCATCTCCACGCTGAACTCCTACGGCAGTTTCATGTGCATTGCGACCATCATCAGCGGTTTCCGGGGTGACCTGAAGGTAACGCGCTTGCAACGTCTGGTCTTCGTGCTGGTCATCGTCGGTGCTGCGACCCTGATGGCGTTGCTCGGTCAGCACTCGTTCCTCGGTGCGTTCAAGTCCTTCATCCTGTTCTTGCTGGCGTTCTTCACGCCCTGGAGCGCGATCAACCTGGTGGACTACTACTGCATCACCCGCGAGCGCTATGACGTGCCGGCGCTGGCCGACCCGAACGGTCGCTACGGCCGCTGGAACCCACTCGGGATCAGCGTCTATGTCTTCGGTGTGCTGGTGCAACTGCCGTTCATTTCCACCAAGTTCTATACCGGTCCGCTGGTGGCGGCCCTGGGTGATGTGGATATTTCCTGGATCATCGGTCTGGTGCTTCCCGCAGCCCTGTATTACCTGTGCGCAAAAAAATGGCACGGCACAGTGCCCGATCAATTGATCCTGCCGGTCGAGCAGGACAGCGTTGTACAACCTAAAAAAAGCGGGGCCGGTCGCGCTGCGGCGCAGGCCTGATTGGACGTGGACAGGGCTGGATGCCTCTTGACTGCCGTAAGCCAACTCATGATTAGGAGCGTCACAACAATGAAATCGAACAAGACCCTGCTGACCACATTGCTTTCCATGGGCCTGCTGGCCAGCGCCGGCGCCACTCAGGCGGCGGGTTGGTGCGAGTCGGGCAAACCGGTGAAGTTCGCCGGCCTGAACTGGGAAAGCGCCATGCTGCTGACCGACGTGTTGCAAGTCGTGCTGGAGAAAGGCTACGACTGCAAGACCGACAGCCTGCCAGGCAACTCCATCACCATGGAAAACGCCCTGAGCAGCAACGACATTCAAGTGTTCGCCGAAGAGTGGGTCGGCCGCAGCGAAGTCTGGAACAAGGCCGAGAAGGCCGGCAAAGTCGTCGGTGTCGGCGCGCCAGTGGTGGGTGCCGTCGAAGGCTGGTACGTGCCGCGCTACGTGATCGAAGGCGACGCCAAGCGCAAGCTGGAAGCCAAGGCGCCGGACCTGAAAAACATTGCCGACCTGGGCAAGTACTCGGCGATTTTCAAGGATGCCGAAGAGCCATCCAAGGGTCGTTTCTATAACTGCCCGGCCGGTTGGACCTGTGAGCTGGACAACAGCGAAATGCTGAAGAGCTACGGCCTGGAAAGCACCTACACCAACTTCCGCCCAGGCACCGGCCCGGCGCTGGATGCCGCTGTGCTGTCGAGCTACAAGCGTGGCGAGCCGATCCTGTTCTACTACTGGTCGCCAACCCCGCTGATGGGCCAGATCGACGCGGTGAAACTCGAAGAGAAACCAGGCGTGAACAAGACCGTGGATATCAAGGTCGGCCTGTCCAAGACTTTCCACGACGAAGCGCCTGAATTGGTGGCCGTGCTGGAAAAGGTCAACGTGCCAATCGACCTGCTGAACCAGAACCTGGGGCGCATGACCAAAGAGCGGATCGAATCACCAAAACTGGCCAAGATCTTCCTGAAGGAACATCCTGAAGTCTGGCACGCATGGGTGAGCGAAGACGCAGCCAAGAAAATCGACGCGGCCTTGTAGGTTGGGCTTCTCCGACTGTCGGCGACGGCAGTCGGATGCTTGATCGCAACCCCTTGATTGAGAGTCTCTTATGTTTCCCGAAAGCTTTACCTTTTCCATCGCCGACTGGGTCAACGGTTGGGTCGATTCGCTGGTCACCAACTACGGTGACGTGTTCCGGCACATCTCCGACACCCTGTTGTGGGCCATCGTCAATCTCGAAGGCCTGCTGCGCGCTGCACCCTGGTGGCTGATGCTGGCGATCGTGGCTGGTGTGGCCTGGCACGCGACCCGCAAGGTCGTGACCACTGCCGTCATCGTTGGTTTGCTGTTCCTGGTGGGGGCGGTTGGCCTCTGGGACAAGCTGATGCAGACCCTGGCACTGATGATGGTGGCGACGATCATTTCGGTGTTGATCGGCATTCCGCTGGGCATTCTCTCGGCGCGCAGCAACCGCCTGCGTTCGATACTGATGCCATTGCTGGACATCATGCAGACCATGCCGAGCTTCGTGTACCTGATTCCGGTGCTGATGCTGTTCGGCCTGGGCAAGGTCCCGGCGATTTTCGCTACCGTGATCTACGCCGCGCCGCCGCTGATCCGCCTGACCGATCTGGGCATTCGCCAGGTCGACGGCGAAGTGATGGAAGCGATCAACGCCTTCGGTGCCAACCGCTGGCAGCAACTGTTCGGCGTGCAACTGCCGCTGGCCCTGCCGAGCATCATGGCCGGGATCAACCAGACCACCATGATGGCCCTGTCGATGGTGGTGATCGCCTCGATGATCGGTGCCCGTGGTCTGGGTGAAGATGTGCTGGTGGGGATTCAGACCCTCAACGTCGGACGTGGCCTTGAAGCCGGTCTGGCGATCGTGATTCTGGCTGTGGTGATCGACCGCATTACACAGGCGTACGGTCGCGCACGGCATGAGGTGAGCAAATGAACAACGCAACCGTGAGCAAGATCGAAGTCAAAAACGTCTTCAAGATTTTCGGCAACCGTGCCAAGGACGCGCTGGCCATGGTCGGCCAGGGCAAGACCAAGGATCAGGTGCTGGCCGAAACCGGCTGCGTGGTGGGTGTGAACGACCTGTCGCTGAGCATCGGCAGCGGCGAGATCTTCGTGATCATGGGCCTGTCGGGTTCCGGCAAGTCGACCCTGGTCCGCCACTTCAATCGCCTGATCGACCCGACCAGCGGCGCGATCCTGGTGGACGGCGTGGACATCCTGCAATACGACATGGAAGCCCTGCGCGAATTTCGTCGGCGCAAGATCAGCATGGTGTTCCAGAGCTTCGGTCTGTTGCCGCACAAGAGCGTGCTGGACAACGTCGCCTACGGCCTGAAAATCCGCGGCGAAAGCAAAGCCATGTGCGCCGAGCGTGCGCTGCACTGGATCAACACCGTGGGCCTCAAGGGCTACGAAAACAAATATCCGCACCAGCTCTCCGGCGGTATGCGTCAGCGTGTGGGCCTGGCCCGCGCCCTGGCGGCGGACACCGACATCATTCTGATGGACGAAGCCTTCAGCGCCCTAGATCCGCTGATCCGCGCGGAGATGCAGGACCAGTTGCTGGAACTGCAAAAGACCCTGCACAAGACCATCGTCTTTATCACCCACGACCTCGACGAGGCCGTGCGCATCGGCAACCGTATCGCGATCCTCAAGGATGGCCGCCTGATCCAGGTCGGCACGCCGAGAGAGATCCTGCACTCGCCTGCGGATGAATATGTCGACCGCTTTGTACAGCGTCGGGCGGCGGTGGTTTAAGAGGTTTGTGCCGGCTGTGCTGGCCTCATCGCGAGCAAGCTCGCTCCCACAGTGGGTCCCCGGTGTTCACAAAACCTGTGGGAGCGAGCTTGCTCGCGATGAGGCCGGTAAAGCTGCATCAATATTCAGGTTGTAAGCACGAGGTTGAAGATGTCCCAGGCTGAAAAAATCGTTATCACCGAAGCGCAGGTAACCTGGCAGGACGTGGTCGCCGTGGCCCGTCATGGCGCACAGCTTGAGCTGTCGGCGCCGATC